>CAMEUH010000132.1 GCA_945938055.1 uncultured Eubacteriaceae bacterium
GAAGTGCCCTTTGATTTGTTATCTGCACAAAACGTCCTTCTATATCTTGTTTCTATATATTCATCCATGGAACAGAATGTCCGGGGTGGGAGGGGTATGGGGTGTCCCCCCTGTCTTGGGGTGGCGTGTTAGTGGAGAATTGTAAGTTTTTCTTATACAATACGAAGAAATCCAGAGACAATCCGCCAGGACGGCGGATTGAGCTTGCTCTTGCCATGGATGGCAATTGCAAGCGGTCTCGTCCCTGGCCGATAACCCAAAAGTATTGTATTAGAAAAACACAATTCGTAACTCACATGCCACCCCAAGACAGGGGGGACACCCCATACCCCTCCCACCCCGGACATTCGTCACTTATGCCCAAAAGATTTCGCATTGCAACCTCAACATAAATAACTATTGACAAACAATATTATACATCATATAGTATTACTATAAAAATAATATAGGAGGCAGAGGATGGCATTTCCAATTGGAGCAGCACTACTTGACGCCTGCGTTCTGGCGGTGCTGGATAAACGTGATGTTTACGGTTATGAACTGACCGTTAGCTTAAAGAATGTAATTGATATTTCGGAATCGACTCTGTATCCGGTTCTAAGAAGGCTTCAGAGGGAAGAATATTTGTTGACCTATGACCAGCCGTATAATGGAAGAAACCGGAGATATTATTCCATCACAGAGAAAGGCCGAATGAAATTGCTGGAATACCGGTATGACTGGGAAGAGTATAAGACAAATATCGATAAAATCATGACGGGAGAGTTTTCATTATGAATAGAGAAGAATATATACAACTGTTAAAAAAGAATCTGTCTCATGTCAGTGATGCAGAAAAAGAAGATGCGGTTCGTTATTATGAAGAATATTTTGAGGATGCAGGTGCTGAGAATGAAGCAAAGGTCATTGAAGAACTGGGCAGTCCGGTGATACTGGCAAGAAAGATTGCGGCGGAGTCGGCTATTAAGGAAATGGATGAATTGAGAGAGGAACGTGACAATTCAAAAAACTTGGGGGAAATAACGGAACGTGATAAACATACAGACAAAGAAGGGAAAAAAGCACATGATGGAATATGGAAGAATTTGTTTGTAATTCTTTTACTTTTGTGTTCTTTCCCGGTCTGGCTTCCACTTTCCATTGTTGCAGTAGTACTGTGCTTAGTTGTTGTTCTGGTTGCAGCCATATTTATATTTGTGGTTGTACTTACGGGAGGTATCGGCATTGTAGCAGGAGTCGCAGGAATACTTGCAGGGATCATAGGGCTGTTCGGGCATCTTGTTCATGGAATTACCGTGATGGGAGCGGGATTATTTGCTTTGGGAGCAGGAATCTTGATTTTTATTGCGGGAAAGTATCTTGTCAGGGGACTGATTTCACTGATTGTAATGCTGGGAAAAAGAAAAACGGGCAGAATGTAGGAGGAACATGGTATGACAAAATGGATGAAAGCAGCGTTTATCTGTCTTTTGACAGGAGCGGCATTATTTGTGGCAGGAAGTATGCTTGGAGGCAGCGGGATTAGTATTAACCAGAATCTTAAAGTAATCAGTGCGGATGATTATAAACATTATACGTATGAGAACAAGGAACTGGAGGTATTTCGGGCGGTGGATATTGATGTGAGTAATGTACCGGTGACATTTCTGCCATCCGAAAATGGAAAGTATGGGGTTGAGGTCAGCTTCCGTATTGTAAATGAGGATGATGTCCGGGTAGAGGTAAAGAATAAAAAATTAATCATAGATAATCGTAAGAACATGTTCTGGATGTCATGGGATTTTTCTTTTATGAAAGAAGATGCCATCGAAGAATATGTGATTGTATACCTTCCGGCAGGGGAGTATGAGGATATTGTGGTGGAGACCAGTAATGCTGCCATTGAAATGGATGTTTCAGAGCTCCGGATAAAGGAACTGGAATTAAATAGCAGTAATGCGCCCATTAAGATACTGGGGGCAAAATGTGGTGAGATTGCGCTGGACACCAGCAATGCGTCCGTGGAGTTAAAAAATGTGGAAAGTGACAGACTTACGCTGGACACCAGTAATGGACCGGTGATGCTGGAAAAAGTAATGGCACCGGTTATCAAGGCTGAGACTTCAAATGGCAAGATTGAGATTCTGGATTCTGGTTTCAAAAATCTGGTGGCAGACACTTCAAATTCCGGCATTACCCTGAAAGAACCCCATCTGTTGTCGGAAGATGGGGAAATCAGTCTTATCACCAGCAATGGAGAAATTTCCGCAGATTTTAGGGAGTATGAGGAAGGCGATTTTAAAGTGAGAGCGGATACCAGTAATGCAGATATTTACATTAATGATATAAGTCTGGAAAAGGATGATTATGTGACGAAAAAAGGTAAAGTCATTCTGAAACTGGATACCAGTAATCAAAACATTTATCTGAATTTTATGGAAAAATAAAAAAGAATGCCCTCCGGGAGAAATGATTTCAAATCAAAATCCAGACGGGCATTTATTGACGATTCAAGGAGGGAAAGATATAATATTTTTTAGGAATCGTGTTCCAGACAGGAAAATTTTCAATCGGAGACGAAATGTTTAGCATAAAAAATGGTGAGATTAGGATTTCGGTACGAAATCTTGTGGAATTTATATATCGAAGCGGTGATATTGATAACCGGACAGGGGCAGTACCGGATGCAGATGCCATGCAGGCGGGAAGCAGGATTCATAAGAAGATACAGAAGCAGATGGGTTCTTTTTATCAGGCAGAAGTGCCTCTTAAAATGGAGCTGGACTGGGATGATTACCGTGTGATTGTGGAAGGAAGGGCAGATGGGATTTTTACCTATGAGGAACTGCCGGCGGTAGATGAGATTAAGGGCATGTATGCGGATGTTCTTAAGTTTCAGGAACCACTTTTTATACATCGTGCCCAGGCCATGTGTTATGGATATTTTTATGGTGTGCAGAAAAGTCTGTCAGAGATTGTACTGCAGTTTACCTATGCGAATCTTGATACGGAAGAAATCAAGCGGTTTCAGGAAACATACACTCTGAAAGAATTAGAAACGTGGTTTATGGAGACCATGGGAATGTTTCGGAAATGGTCGGATTTTCTGTTGGAATCGGCAAGAATCAGGAATGCATCCATCAAGGAGGTGGAATTTCCGTTTCCGTACCGGAAGGGACAGAAGGAACTGGCGGTTTCTGTCTATAAAACCATAAAACGAAAAAAGGTGTTGTTTATTCAGGCACCTACCGGTGTGGGTAAGACGATTTCAACGGTGTTTCCTGCGGTAAAAGCGGTGGGGGAAGGACTTGGAGAGAAGATTTTCTATCTGACGGCAAAGACCATTACCAGAACGGTTGCAGAAAATTCTTTTGAGGAGCTGCGGAAACAAAATCTTAAGTTCCGGACGATTACGCTGACGGCAAAAGAGAAAATCTGTGAACATGGATTAAAATGTAATCCGGTGGAATGCCCATATGCCAAGGGACATTTTGACCGGGTGAATGATGCGGTTTATGACCTTATCTGTCATGAAGAAAAGGCAGACCGGGAGCGGATTCTTTCGTATGCGCAAAAACATCAGGTCTGTCCGTTTGAGTTTGCACTGGATGTTTCTTACTGGTGTGATGGAATTATTTGCGATTATAATTATGTGTTTGACCCGAATGCTTATCTGAGGCGCTTCTTTGGAGAGGGGAATAAAGGTGAATATCTGTTTCTGATTGATGAGGCACATAATCTGGTGGAACGTGGAAGGGAAATGTATAGTGCGTCCATTCATAAGGCGGATGTGATGGAATTTAAGAATATGATAAAGCCTTATGACAGGAAGCTGTATCATGTTGCAGAGCGGGTGAATAAAGTACTTTTGGAGATTAAAAGGCAGACAGTAGACACGTATCTTATTCTGGAATCAGCGGGAAGTGTTACTTTGGCACTGAGGAATGTGTATAGTGAGGTTTTGCGCTTTCAGGAAGAACGCAGGGAATTTGAGTATAAGGATAAGGTACTGGAATTTTTCTTTAAGGTACGTGATTTTGTGAATATTAGTGAACTGGCAGATGAGAATTATGTAATCTATGCGCAGATGACGGAGGATGGGGATTTGTTTGTGCGTCAGTTCTGCGTGAATCCATCGTCGAATCTGAATCTGTGTCTGAGTAAAGGGAATGCGGCAGTCTTTTTTTCGGCTACACTCCTTCCCATGACATATTACAGGAATCTGTTAAGGGGACAGGAAGAGGATTATGCGATTTATGCACACTCACCTTTTCGGACAGAATACCGGAAAGTACTGATTGCCCAGGATGTTACCACAAAATATTCCAGGCGGAATGCAAGTCAGTATCAAAGGGTTTATGAATATATCAAAAAAACGGTTTCGGTAAAACATGGAAATTACATGGTGTTTTTCCCTTCGTACGGATATCTGGAACAGGTGGCAGACTATTACCGGGAAGAAGATTTTGAAATCATCCGCCAGAATACGGATATGAAGGAAGAGGAAAAAGAATGGTTTCTGGAGGAATTTGCGACTGTACACAAAGAGAAATCCATGGTTGGTTTTTGTGTTATGGGCGGTATTTTCTCAGAAGGGATTGATTTGAAGGAAGAAAGCCTGATTGGGGCAATTGTGGTGGGAACCGGACTCCCGCAGATTGGTGTGGAACGGAAAATTCTCATGGACTGGTTTGCAAAAGACGGAAAAGGATTTGAGTATGCATATGTATATCCGGGACTGAACAAAGTGCTTCAGTCTGCCGGAAGAGTCATTCGGACGGAGAAGGACAGGGGAATTGTCCTGCTTTTGGATGAACGCTTTCTGGAAGGCGGATATGATGGATTGATGCCTTCTGAGTGGACTAACATGGAAATTGTCAATATCAATACCGTGGAGGAACGTCTTTTTCAATTCTGGGAAGAATTATAGTGCAAATGTTCACAGGAAGATGTTATAATATTCTTATGAAGACGAAGGAGCGCAGAGTATGGATGACAGACTGGTAATCTATAGGGAAAAGGGAATTGGAAATTTTGAACTGATGGAAATCAGTTTTGGACTGGAATCCGGTGTGGACGTATCGGTTTATGCAGACACGAAATACACGGCACCGCAGATGAAAGAACTGAGAATAGGGCTTGAAATGGGACTGGATGTTATGCCTTATGCAGACCCCGGATATGACTGGTGCCAGATGGATGAAATCCGAAACGGCCTGATCAGCGGAGTGGATACGTCAGTTTATGAATCCAAGATGTTTGATTACATTGAAATGCGGGAAATCCGGCTGGCATTAGAGCAAAAACTGGATATTCAGAAGTATATTCAGAAGGCACATGGAGGTCTGGTTCTGCGGGAAATCCGAAAGGGTCTGGAAGAAGGGATTGACCTGGACCTTTTTCTGGAGGAAGGATATGATTCTTATCAGCTTCGGGAATTGAGAAAGGGAATTCAGAACTGTGTGGATATCAGCTGGTATGCCAAAAGAACGTATACAGGTTCCCAAATGCGGGAAATCCGTCTTGGACTGGAACATGATGTGGCAGTATCGTGGTATGCCATGACAGATTTTTCTGCCGCACAGATGTATGAAATCCGTCTTGGACTGGAAGCAGGGATGGATGTTACTGCAATGACCAATCCGTATTTGGATGCAATGGAAATGAGAAAAATCCGGAATCAGGTTTTGGACGACAAAGGCTTTAATAAAGAACAACTGGAACAGATTCGGATTGGAAAGGAACACGGAGTGGATGTAAGTCTTTATGAGGACCAGACACTTACGGCAGAAGAAATGAAGAATATACGGGAACAGATTGAACAGATTATGGCATCTTCCGGTGTAATCGGATAGGAGGGGTGTACTTGGGCGGTATCTATGAAAATGACAAATTTAAATTATTCGTGGAAGACGATGATATGAGCGCAAGGCTGATGCTGGCTCCATCCGACAAGGATACAGTATATACAGAAGAAATGGTACTCTCTTTTCTTCTTGCAAATGGAATTAAAATGGGAGTCGATAAGGATAAGCTGAATCAATATATTGCACAGGCATGTTATTATGAGGAATTTGTTGTGGCACAGGGAAAAATCCCTGTGGATGGGGAAAATGGCCATTATGAAATGAAGTTTGATACGTCCTCTGAGATTAAGCCCAATATCCGGGAGGATGGTTCGGTTGATTATTTGAATACGAAACTCTTCGAAGAAATTAATGTTGGGGACGTCATTGCCGTTTATATTCCTGCAACCAGCGGAACATTTGGCTTTACCGTCCGGGGAAAATTCCTGACTCCGAAGAAAGGAAGAGAGCTTTCCCCGTTAAAGGGCAGAGGTTTTGAACTTTCGGAAGACGGAAAAACTTATATTTCTAACATGAAGGGAAAAATCGAATACAAATATGGAGAAATTAATATATCGGAAGTATATGACTTTATGGGAGACTTAGATCATACCCATAGTCATATACGGTTCTCAGGCGATGTCAGGGTACATGGGGACGTGGCGGGAGGCATGATTATTGATGCACTGGGAAATGTGGAGATTGACGGACATGTAGAAGGGGCGGTTATTCGTTCCGGTAAGAATATTGTACTGAAAAAAGGTGTACAGGGAGCCGGTAGGGCGAATATTGAAGCCAAAGGAAACGTTTACGGTCAGTTTTTTGAAGATTCCACAATTTCTGCGGGAGAAAATATCGAGGTAAATTATCTTTTGAATTGTAGTACATATGCCCGCGGTAAGGTTAATGTAAGAGGAAGACAGGGAGTTATTCTGGGTGGAATAACGCATGGTCTGTTTGGAGTCG
>CAMEUH010000133.1 GCA_945938055.1 uncultured Eubacteriaceae bacterium
ACACCGCCCGTTATGCAGGCAAAAATCAGTGAGGCACGAAAAATCCTTCTGGTATTCTGATATTCCTTATTTGCAATCTTCGCCGAAATCATCTTGGAAACAGCCATTGGCAGTCCATAGGACGAAAGTACCAGTGCAATGTTATACACGTTAAATGCAACGGAATATACACCGTTCCCTTCATCCCCCACAATATTTGCAAGCGGAATCCGGTAAATCATTCCGATAATCCGGACCAGAATTCCCGCAGCCGCAAGAATGGTTCCCTGCCTAAGCAGATTATTTTTTGTTTCCTGACTCATTACTTTCACTCACTCTCTAATATAAAATCCGCCAGATACCAGGCGCCCTCTTTCTTGATGTACATGCACCGGATACGTGTATCATAATGGATACTTCTGCTGGTGCGGTAAAATACATTGAGTGTATAACCAACCTCACAGCTAAAGCAGTCATCTGCATAGCGAACGAAGTTACCAATTTCCTCATTGGTAAACGTATACGTATATTCCTCATTCCACAAATACGCCCAGATTGCCGGAATGTTGCTGACATATTCTGCCGCTTTTCCAACCATATAGCTTTTTAGTGCTCCAAGGCTTCCCTTATTGATAATATATGCACCATACTCATGTGCCATGGACAGGATACGGTTCCCCGCTTCTTCCTTAAGCCCTTCATCCGTGTCAAAATCATAAGCAATCGTATATCCGTCATCCGAAATCTCCCGGATATAATCTCCCGATACCTGAATCTGAGGAATCTGAATCAGATTGCGAAGAGTATATACTTTATATTCCGGAACCCATTTTACATAATCCGCCAGATTGTCCGTCATATCCACAGGCAGGGTCTCTTTCCGATATTTTTCATCAATGACAATACCGTTAACCGTAACCACGGCACTGCCCGGTACCTTTATGGAAATCTCATTCCGCTCCGGACCATATCCGTCAAAAGTAACTTTTGTCATGTCCCAGATGGAAAATCCATGTTTATTCTTCCCAATTTCAGATAGTTCAGCCACCGCAAGAACATCTTCTCCCGCATAAATTTCATATACCGGTGTTGCATTTGTATATCTTCCCGTCAGCTTCCGAAAAGACAGTTCCTTCTGTGAGACCATCTGAACAAAGGCATCCTTAACACTTTCCGTGGTATCATATTCATTCATCGTGACCGGATACATATCCAGAAGATTTTCCAGTCTTCCCGGTTCAAACTCCACAAGAAACTTCTCCATGTTCACATCCGGCATTCCTGCCTCATAATCAATCAGAAGATTCCAGACAAAATAAAGTCCCAAAGTAATCAAAAGAATCAGAAGGGACGCATAAACCATCAGGAACGAAGCAAATCCGCTGATACGAAATCCTTTTCGCTTTCCATTTCCGTTATCGTTGCTCTCTTTCTTATTCCTTCCTGTCATTGATTTTCACCCCCTACCAGAAATGCCGTCGGGCACTCTCTTGCACCCCAAGGAGAATACGGGTGGTTAATGATTTCCCCATTATAACACATCTGGGTTGACGTTCCCCCATCCATTGTGGAAGCATTTACTGCACCATATTCATTCATGATATACATAAGGTCGGAAAAGGAGGCTCCCAGACTATTTGCCTGACGCCCGTCAACTGCAAGCAGAAGTACTGCCCCATCTGCCCTTTGTCCGATTGCCGTGCGGGGATTTAATCCGCCTCCCACACCGGAAACGTCCTGTAATTCTCCGTTAATAATAAGAAACGGTCCAATATTACTGTTAATGTTAACGCAGTCACGGATTCCCATGTCCAGTGCCTGCTGTCCGGTCATGTTTCCCACAACCAGCACGTTATCCTTCGTAAATCCGGTTACATGATAATTTCCCTCCGGCGCACCATATACCAGTTTTCCTTCGGAAATAACCAGTCCAACCGGCTTTGCCGTACTTGTCACATCACCATCCACAAATTCACCGCCATTAATTCCGGCAACCGCTTCATATCGCTTGCACATGGCATCTACCTTCTGACCATCCCCGTCGCCAAAGACCGGAACCGTTCCCACAAATACTCTGGAAGGATCTTTTACAATCATCAGTTTTCCGTTATACGTTGCGCCCTTAATATCAATAACCTCAATCGGCATGGTCTCACTCTCATCACTGCCGGTTAACTCGGTTCCATCCTTTGAACCTACATTCACCATGTTGGTATCCGTAATTGTGGTTGCCTCCTTAATGGAATTATTTTCCGTAATCCTCAAAATTTCCTCTTCGGTATAAAACCACTCTGCCAGAAATCCAATTGCACTTGTCTCACGCACGGACATTACAAAAAGCTCACCTGCTTTTTTTGACGGACCATATACCAGTACACACATCAGGGCATATATTCCACCCACCAGAATCACCAGGGTAACCAGAAATGTCACCAATATTCTTCCAAGCCATTTTCCAATTTTCTTTGCCATTGAAACCAAAACCTTTAACCCTTCTTATTTCTTAAAAACCCACGCCCTTTGAATCTGAAAGCTAATCAGAAACAAAACCGTGTCGACAACGGCTTTTCCCACAACCGTCAGGAAGCTTCCCGTCAGGAATAACTTCTTTATGGCATATACCAGTGCAAAAGACACCATCATCTGTAACACACATAATATGTAATAGCGCACAATCGTCGTGGACGCCTTATCCTTCGATTCAAAAACCGCCCTGCGGTTAAAATTATAATTATAAAAAGAGGACACTACCCTTGCCAGGACCGTGGAAATCAGAATACAAAGTTTTTCCCCAAGTCCTGCCGTCAACATCTGTAATAGTGCAAATAGTCCCAAGTCCAGAAGGCAGGAAGACAGGGAGCCAAATAAGAATTTAAAAATAATCCCGTAAATTTTAATGGAATCCCTGATTGGATGAAAATGTGTTGTTGCATTTTCATCAATATACACTGTCTGAATCGGGACTTCCACATAAGAAATTCCCAGTTTTTTAAAAGTCAGAAGCATGTTCGTCTCGTACTCAAAACGTTCCCCCGACACTTCGCACATTTCCTTTAACCAAGCAAAAGGAATTGCCCGAAGACCGGTCTGTGTATCCGAAATCTTCATTCCACAGGCAAAACGAAATACAAAGCTTGTCATGTGATTGCCAAAACGACTCTTAAACGGAACATCCTTTCCGCTAAAATCACGCACGCCAAGGATGACTGCATCCTTTTCTTCCTGCATTTTTTGTGCACATGCCAGAATATCCTGTGCC
Source organism: uncultured Eubacteriaceae bacterium (assembly GCA_945938055.1). Taxonomy (GTDB): domain Bacteria; phylum Bacillota; class Clostridia; order Lachnospirales; family Lachnospiraceae; genus MGBC120314. Next base: position 3,239 of record CAMEUH010000133.1, read on the forward strand.
CGGTGCTGATTATCCCCATCAACGGTCACCACACCATCAATCTCTTTTCTGTGAAGAAGACAATACTCAAATGCCGTCTTTAATGCCCTTCCCTTTCCCCTGTTCACCTCATGGGTGAGAACGGTACATTCAGCAAGCTTCCCGGCTTCCAAAAACGGTTCTGCATGCTCTTTATCGCTTCCATCATTTACAATGATGATATCCTTAAATCCGGTTTCAATGAGCGAATGCACCACAAGCATCAGCTTCTCATCCGGATTTAGAGACGGAATAATGATACTGACCAAATGAAATCCTCCTTTTCATATTTTATACTCTCCAAAAGTTTATGGACAAAACTCCACAAACATTCCTTTTTTCATTATAGCATTATCTTCCATTGGATAAAAGTTTTTCTTTCTTGAAAATACATTTTTCTGGTAACTTATACAAACCCTTATGAATACTATTAAGTGTAAACATTATTTGGAGGTTACCTTATGAGTGACTTATCAGCAACATCCTGCGGATGCGGATGTGATAACGATTGCAGATGTGGTGGCTGCGGTTCAGGATTATTTAATTGTGGAGGCAATAATTCCTGTATCTGGATTATCCTTCTTCTGATCTTCTGCGGCGGCTGCGGTAACGGAAGCAGCATCTTTGGCAGAAGCGGATGTGGATGTGACAACGGCAATAACTGCTGCAGCATTATCATCCTGCTTATCATTCTCAGCTTCTTCTGCAATGGAAATTGCAACGGCTGTGACAATGGCTGCGGATGCTAATTAGATGACAATCTAATCTTCCGGAAAAAGGCTGTCATGCTCCGGCATGGCAGCTTTTTATGCATATTATGAAAAGCTTGGCATATAAATGTCTTAAACACATCATAAAGGTTCTTCATGGAAAAAAAGGAATTAATCGTCACCGAATTTGACATTGCCACCACCAGGGGTTCCACCCAGATTATCAAGGCCCTCATCCCCTATCTGTCCCCTCATGAGCAGAAAATGATTGGAATCATGATCCGAATCTGGGAATTGATACAGACACTCCGATTTTTTGAAAAGCAGACCTTTCCCTCTGAAAAAAACACCGGTGGTCTGGACTTAAATCCTGAACTCATCCGCCATATCAAAAAATACTGCACGCCCGAAAGCCAGCATATGATCGACATGATTTTGCAATTCATGAACATGTCCGAGCTGATGAACATCATGAACCTGTTTGATACAGAATCCTCTGCAGATACACCCGACTCAGGCAATCCGTTTCATAACATCATGAACATTTTTCAAACCATGAACCAGACAGGCATGGATATTTCCAAAAGGAATGATTCTGATGCAAATTCCTCCGGTGCAAATCAGGAAAACAAAACAAGTAATTCCGTTCTTCCCGCATCTCTGATTCAATCCATGATGTCAGAAAAGCAGGAAAATCTCTATCAGGAATTCATGGATAAACTGGACCAGGATTTTAATGATTCGCCTTAACATAAATCGCTTATAAATTAATCGCTTAAAGCAGAAAGGAGCCACCCATGGAAATTGATGCAAAAAAAATGAAACTGATAAACGAATTTATCAGTCTTTCACAAGGGCGGAATGCGGATGAAATTCTTCCCCTTCTTCTTGCCATTTCAAAAAAATCCAAACAAATGGGTCTTACTTTCACCAAAGAAGAAACACTCACGCTTGTCAATCAGCTAAAAAACAATCTTCCTGAAAATGAAAAAGCACGGGTTGACATGCTTATCAACATGATGTTTTAAAACCCTGCGCCGCAGCCACACACTAAAAAAAGCCACAAAAGCTCATATTCAGCTTTTGTGGCAAATTTCTGCCCACTGGCACGCTCCACAGATTTCTTTTATTTTCTGTGGTTTCATAATAAATTCTTCTATTTTTTCCTGAAAATCTCCATAAGGAATCTTCATTCCAGCCCTAAGTCCAGTCGCATTCAACACTGCTGCATCATATCCCATGACCTTATCCCGGCTGATACAGCTTCCGTCTTTATAATTCGGGCATTGTGCGCAAATCACATCCCCACCATTCCACAGCAGGACCGGTGTATCTTCCTGTAGTGTTTCCATGACATTTGTCATGTTTTTTACAAATTCCGCACTGTATCCTTTTCCTTCAAAATGCCTCATGCATAATCCGTGATGGGGTCTTATCCGAACTATCCCGCTCTCATTTTCCGATGGGACATCTACGGAAACATTCTTATCACTAGTGGACAAATCGTCCCACTCTCCTCTCAAGGAGAATTGCCAGCGCAATCTTACATAAATCCGGAATAATAAATGGAATCACACACCAGGAAAGCGCCGTCATAATGCCAACCGCCGACTTCGTTGATGTATACACATAGATAAACCATACCGTACCAAACGCATAACACGCCACAAGTCCCAATACCATGGCAGCCGCCATAACCCATATTTTCTTTCCGAATGCCTTTATAATTCCTCCGCTAATCAGTGCCGTAAATAAAAATCCGATAATATAGCCGCCGGTTGTTCCAAGCAATGTACCAAATCCGCCGCTAAATCCTGCAAATACCGGAACTCCCACTGCGCCCAGAATGATGTACACCAGAACAGCTATCGTTCCCCTCTTCATTCCAAGAATTGCCACGGTTGCAAATACTGCAAAAGTCTGCAGTGTGAACGGCACGGTTGTCGGAATATTAATCCAGGAACACACCGCCATCAATGCCACAAACATCCCAATGTATGCCAGGTCCAGCGTCTTCCATTTTTCTTTTCTGCTTTCATTTGCTGTTTCAACACGCATTTCTTTTGTCATTTCACTCATCAAAATTTACCTCTTTTCTCAAAACTATACTGAATATAGCATTCGGAAAACGAATTGTCAACCTGTTTTATTTGCAAGGTTAACAATCAAGAGGAAAATCTTTTTATGTTCTCATCTTCTCCACGTCCCAGACCATCTGATGAGCCGCCATTTCCACCCTACATTGTACCTCCCATTCCGCCGGTGCCTTAATCAAACATTCTTCAATCTACTCTTCATAGCGTTCTATCTTATCCAATTCCGCATCCTCACAGGAAATCCCACACATTGTGCAAAAAAACTTCGTAATATCTTCTTCACTTTCTTTGGTACCATTTTGAATCCAGGTAATTGCAGTATTAAATAACGCACCCATATACATGTATAATTGATATTTTTCGATTGAATGATTTGGCATTGTCCCTGCAATTTCTTCATGAAAACGGTTCAGTTTTTCCAGCAGGATGGAACCATAACCAAATCTGTACAAATCTAACACAAAATCCCCATACACTTTAAATTATTCAAAGCTCCCGCGGACATTCTGATAGGTATAATAATCTGACGCATTCCAGTCAACCGTATTCCGGAACTGTTCCAAAACATCCTCAATCAACGTAATCAGTACATCCTCTTTCGAATCGTAGTTCCGATAAAAAGAGACCCTTGCGACACCGGCATTGCGGATAAGCTCAGAAATGGAAATCTGGTACATTTTTTCAATTTTTGTATCACATTCTGCCCTTGTGAAACCATTTCC
>CAMEUH010000134.1 GCA_945938055.1 uncultured Eubacteriaceae bacterium
CCGCTTCTAAAATCCATTCGGCACCGCTTTGATAAAAAGTTTTCGTTATTATTTGATTACTGTTGTCTGATATCCGGCATCGTCTGCATAGTCCAGATAGTTCTGCAGATTGTGGGTATCAAAGACTTGCGGGAAACGCTGATATATACCCACATGATATTGGTTATTTGTGTGCTGCTGAGTGCGAGTGCCATGATTCATGACTGGATAAAGCACGGCTGGAAGAAAATGAGTGGCCTTGGAAAAGGCGTGTTCATGGTATGTGTGGCCGGAGTGGCAGGAGACGTGACGGCATTCTATGTGAAAGGAAATTCCTCGGGACTGTTATTCACATTAACGGCATTTCTGACTTACATAATTGTGAGCGGCGTTGTCAGCATATGGGGATTTGTGGAGCAGGAGAAGAAAATGAAGGAGCAGGAAGCGGAGCTTGCGACAAGCAGGATTTCCATTATGCTCAGCCAGATTCAGCCTCATTTTCTGTACAATTCCCTGAATACCATTTATCATTTGTGCGAGAAAAATCCGGCAGCAGCCAGAAAGGCAATCAGTGATTTCTCGGATTATCTGCGGGGTAATCTGGACTCACTCAAAAGAGTGGCGCCAATTGGATTTGAAAAGGAACTGGAACATGTCAAAATATATCTGTCACTGGAAAAAATGCGGTTTGATGAAGAACTGGAAATTATTTATGACATTGAGACAACCACGTTTCTCATTCCGGCACTGACGGTACAGCCGCTCGTGGAAAATGCGGTCAAACATGGGCTATTTAAGGCGGAAAAGGGCGGAACGCTTACCATTTCCACAAGGGAAACAAAAGACTCGTATGAGGTAATCGTCACGGATGACGGCGTTGGCTATGACGTCAATGAGGTAAAGGAAGATGGAAGAACCCCTGTGGGAATTGAAAATGTACGAAGAAGACTCTGGGAAATGAGCCGTGCCACATTGGAAATATTCAGTGAAAAAGGTTGTGGAACCAGGGCAGTCATAAAACTTCCAAAGGAGGGAATGGCGGATGAGAATCCTGGCAGTTGATGATGAGAAGATTGCATTGGAAGGACTGGTGGATGCAATCAGGGATGCAATGCCAACGGCGGCGGTATCAGGATTTCGTGATGCAAAGGAAGCAATACAGTTTGCAGGGGGAAATGCCTGTGACGTGGCTTTTCTGGATATAGAGATGCGTAGTGTTAATGGGATTGAGCTTGCACGCCGGTTAAAAATACAGAATCCAAAGGTGAACATCGTATTTACAACAGGGTACGATGAATACATGAGTCAGGCATTTGCGCTCCGTGCCAGCGGATATGTGATGAAACCGGTTACGACAGAAAAAATCAGAACAGAACTGGAGAATCTGCGCAATCCTGTAACCGCACAGACAGAAAAAGAATTGCGGATTCAGGCTTTTGGAAATTTTGAAGTGTTTTATGGTGAGGAACCGGTAAAGTTCCAATATAGTAAGACAAAGGAACTTCTGGCATATCTCGTAGACCGCAATGGCGCACTTTGTACCAATGGTGAGCTGGAGGGTGTTCTGTGGGAGGATGATGGAAAGCAGAAGAATCATGTTTCTTATCTGAAGAACATCCGGAAGGATTTGATTTATACGCTGGAACAATATGGCTGCAAGGATGCAGTCAGCAGGCAGAGAGGCATGCTTGGTATTATTCCGAATAAAATACGGTGTGATTATTTTGACTGGATTGATGGGAAATCATCAGGAATCAATGCGTACCGTGGGGAATACATGAATCAGTATACTTGGAGCGAATTTACTAATGGAAGATTAGAGAAGGAAGAAGATTAAAATGAAATCCATTCAGACAAAGATTATTCTTTTGGTTTTAACCGGTATCATGATTGCAACAGCGATTATCGGTGGAACAGGCATCATCAGTTTTGGAAATGCCATTGATGATGATTCTGTCAGGGTGATGAATCTTATATGTAGTGAAAAAGCACAGGAACTGAACAATGTTCTGGGGAGAATTGAGCAGTCCGTGGAAATTCTTTCCGGATATGCATGCGATAATCTGGTTAGTATAGAGCGCCTCTCCAAAGACTTGGAATACGCGAAGGGTTACACAAAAGAGCTGGAAGAACTCGGGCTTACGATTGCCAATGCAACGGATGGTGCAGTCGCAATTTACGTCCGCTTTAGTCCGGAGCTTATGTATTACAATGAAGGTTTTTTCTGGGTGAAAAATCAGGAAAAAGGAACATTTGAAAGTACCCAGCTGACCGATTTTTCGCTGTACAGTCCGGATGACGTGGAACATGTGGGCTGGTATTATCTTCCGGTGAGTGCCGGAAAACCTGTGTGGTTACAGCCATATGATAATAAGAATATTGATGTGTACATGATTTCTTATGTGATTCCGGTCTATAAGGATGGGGAACTTTTTGGAATTGTGGGAATGGACATTGATTTTGATTATGTCGCACAGCAGGTGGATAAAATCCAGATATATGAAACAGGGCATGCATTTATTACGGATGAGAATTTCATTATGGTGCACAGCAAGCATTATCAAAGAGGAACCGTGGTCAGAGAGTTGAGTGAAAGCCTCGCCGGTGCAGATGAACAGGCACTTACGAACATGGAAGCGGTTTATGGTTATGAAGTAAATGGCGAGGCAAAGAAGGTGACATTCCGGAAACTTGTAAATGGCATGAACTTAGCGGTTACGGTTCCGGTTGCAGAAATTGACCGCACCAAGAACCGTCTGATTGTACAGATGCTTATCCTGGTATTTCTTGTGGTTTTGGTCTTTATCATTGCAGCAAGGACGATTGCCGGGAACATTGTAAAGCCGCTAAAGGAACTGGATGTTGCAGCGAGGGAAATCGCCAAGGGAAATCTGGAGGTTTCACTGGCATGCAAGTCAAAGGATGAGGTCGGAACCCTTTCGGAAAGTCTTAAGAAAACGGCAGAGCAGCTGAAAAAACGAATTGATTACATTAATAATCTGGCTTACATGGATAAGCTTACGGATATCAGGAATAATACGGCATACCTGAATGAAGTATCTGCCATTGGGGAAAGCATGAAGAATGAAAAAATCAGTTTTTCCGTATTTGTCATTGATGCCAATGGACTGAAAACGATTAATGACACGTATGGACATGATTGCGGAAATGAACTGCTGGTTGCCATTTCCAAAGCGGCTTCGGGGGTTTTTGGAGAGGAAAATGTATACCGGATAGGCGGTGATGAATTTGCCGTCATCTTAAGGAATGCCGATGCTATAAAATGTAGCAATCTGGAGAGAGAGTTTGAGGAAAGTCTTAAGACACAGGCAGGAAACCTAAAGCCGTCGGCTGCCATCGGAAGTGCGGTGTATGAACCGGGTAAAGATGGCACTTATGAGAGTGTATTTAAACGCGCAGACGGACAAATGTATCAGAAAAAGCTTGCCATGAAATCAAGTGGAGAAACCAGTGTCATGGTGACGGATGAAATATAGTTAAAAAAATATCAAAAAATTAAATTTCGGGTCAAAAATGACTGTTTTTGTGTCGGTTCTGTGTCCATAGCTATGTTATACTGAACCCATACGAGCGGGAAAAAGGCGTTCTTGTTATTCTGCTATGGCAATTTGGCGGATGACGGGGGTTTCCCGGTAAAATGCATACAATGTATGAAAGGAGAAAAAGTATGGGTAGAAGAACAACAAAGGAAAGGGTATTAAGCGTTGTGCTGATGTTTGCAATGGTGTTTTCACTTATTACGGGCTTTAGCGTGACAGAGGTAAGAGCGGAAGGAGAAGTTATTTCAACTTTTGATTTTACGTTGACGAACGAATTATATGGGTATTATATCGATTCTTTGCCGGAAGCAAGTGAGGGATATATATGGAGAGTTTTTTATATCTTACCGGGTGGACTTAGCTGTGAAACTGATAAAGAAGCTTTTAAAGAGTTACATAATCGTTTGAGGACTACCTTGGGACAAAACGTAGAAAGTGGAGACTGTCTTATTGATACAAATTGGATTTTTGGAGCTAATTCACTATCTTCTGGTGCTAATGTTAGTTTTGGATATAATGGATTGGGAACGGTTGTTATTGCGGAAGTTGTACCTAATATGGTTAACAACGCTAGTATGTCCGGTTATAAATATAAACGAATTGGACTTGTCTATCTTCCGGAACCAGGTTCAGGCGGAACATCATCCAATGTGCTTGGAAAGAGCATGTATAATATAACTTACGATACGTCGAATAGTGCCGGTGTTACTGTTTTAGGACAGGATTTTGTTTTTGAAGGCGATGCTGAAACGGTAACTATCATGCCGGAAATTGACTATGATTTTAAGGGAGATTTACAGGCTAATGTAACCGGTGCAACAGGTAACTTAACATCAGCAGGAAACAGTTATAAGCTGGAATTGTCAGACTTTACGTCGGATGTAACAGTTACACTGACAGTAGAAACTGAGGAACACCGTAAAAGCGTGAACGGAGAGGTTCTTATCAGTTCCGATGGCTCCATTGCCAATAGTAATACATCAAGAAATGTTGCAGTAGGACAGGATGGAACTATTTATGTGTGCTGGCATTCTGCAAGTGGTGTATTTGTGGCAAAGAGTACGGATAATGGCAAGAGTTTTTCTGAAGGTGTTAAGGTAGCCGATGGAAATTATGAATGCGAAGTGACTGTTTCAAGTATCGGAAGAGTGTATGTTGCATATAGGAAGGATTCAGAACTACATGTTGCATACAGTGATGATAAAGGGGCGACTTTTACGGATGTAACGGCAGTATCTTCTTTCTATGGAGGTAGTACTGTACATATTGCAACAGATGGCAGCCATGTATATGTTGTTGGAACAACAGGAACAACATTGGTAAAGAGTAATGATGGTGGTGTTACCTACAAAACAGTGACTATCAGCTCTGTAGGAATGGTGTATTCTGATATTTTCGTGGATGCACAGACACATATGATTACGGTTGTTGAAGATGCTCCAAGCGTAATGTATTATACCAGCACGGACTATGGTGAGACGTTTTCTGAGGCATATATTCCTATGGTAGGTGAGATACAGGCAATGGTATATTATTCTGTAGGAACAGGGGGAAAGACAAACGGAACTACTTATGCGTACATGGCAGGAGGAAAATATAATAGTGAAAATCAGTTTTTATATCGAATTAACCCGTTGACGAACGAAACAAACAAAGTGGATGTTGAAGATTGCAGTACTAGTATGGGACGTTCCATTACCGCAGATGATAAGGGAAATGTGGCAGTCGGATTTACATCCTCTGACGCTACTGTAAGTTTTCAGGTAAGTCATGACGGCGGAGAGACATTTGGTGACAGCGTTGCAGTGGCATATTCGGACTCTTCCAATGCTACCATCAATCCGGTTACGGGTGAATTAATGTTTCTTTATGTAAACAAGAATGGAGAAATTGCATTAAAAACTTATGCCGGAAAGCTGACAGGATATGCCATTACCACAGACCCTGCATCCTTAAGCTTCTACAAAGAGGAAGGTGCGGTAGGAAAGAAGGTTTCTATTCTCTGTAACGGAGAAGATACTGCAATTACTAATATTACGGCAACCGGTGATTTTACGGTAAGCTATGAGGGAGAACTTCCGACATTAAAGAACGGAGAAAGCTTCCCGATTACGGTACAGTATAAGAATACGGCAGATGCCGCATTAACAGGCAGTGTGGAGATTACTTATGGCACCGGCAGCAAGGTTACGCTTCCGATTACCGTATATGAAAATGTAGGAGGCGTGGAATATAAGTACGGCATTAACATTGACAGTGCAAATGGTGATGTTGCGATTTATGCAGATGACGAGCTGTTAGAGGAGCCACAGTCTTACAAGAATAAGACCATTAAATTAGTGGCAACACCAAAGACAGGATATAAATTTACCGGATGGACGGTTGTAAGCGGTGATATAACACTTTCATCTGCGAGTGAAGCAACAACGACATTTACCATGCCACAGGGAGCTGTTTCCATTAAGGCAGACTATGAACTTGCAGGTACAGCCGGAGTAGAAGACAAGAAGAAGGTAGAAAATGCACAGAAGGAAGCAGAAAAAGTGCTGGATGCTCTGACACCGGATAACAATGAGACAAAGAATGATATTATAGAGGCAGTTAAGAATGCATTGAAAGATGCAGGACTTGAGGATGTTGAGGTAGCTATTGAGAACTTTAACAAGACAGAGGCAACTACTGAAAATCCGGGTTCTGTCACCGGAACGCTTAAACTGACCAGCGGTGGAGAAAGTAAAGAAATTCCTTTCGAGAAGGAAATTGCAAAACTTACACCACCGGAACAGCCAAATAAAGATGTCGAGAAGGTTGCAGCAGCAAAAGAAGCGGTAGAAAAGGCATTGGGCGAGCAGAAGGTAACCAATGACACAACGAAGGAAGAACTTCTTAAGGCCGCACAGGATGCAGCAGGCGAAGGCGTTGAGGTAACGATTGAGAACTTTAAGAAGACCGAAGCAACTACTGAGAAGGCTGGTAGTGTTTTCGGAATAATTAAGATTACAAGCGGCAAGGAAAGCGCAGAAGTTCCTTTCGAAAAGAGCATTACAAAGCTGGTAATTCCGAATGAGGCAAATATCAGAGGATTTGTAATCAGACTTTATGAAAATGTTCTGGGAAGAACTCCGGAAGAGGCGGAAGTAAATTCCTGGGTAAATGTTATTATGGAAAATGAATCCAGTGGTGTAGATGCAGGATATGGCTTTATCTTCAGTCAGGAACAGGATCAGGAACAGTCCAGCA
>CAMEUH010000135.1 GCA_945938055.1 uncultured Eubacteriaceae bacterium
TGGTAAAATCTTGCTGAAGGCTTTACCTTACGAATCGCTTCCAGCATGTTTGTAACACCCAGTGCATCAATATTACCGGTTGCAAGCGGCTGCTCCCATGATGTTGCAACAAAAGACTGTGCGGCAAGATTATATACTTCATCTGCCTGTGAAATCTCCATTGCGTTAATCAAAGAAACTACATCCGTCATGTCCGCATAAATAAAATGAATCTTATCCTTAATGTGATCCACATTACCATAGTCAACCACAGACTTTCTTCTCATTAATCCATATACGTTATAGCCCTTTTCCAAAAGCAGTTCTGCAAGGTAAGAACCATCTTGTCCATTAATTCCTGTTATAAGCGCGTTTTTCATTGAAAACCTCCATAAAAAATTAATCTTTTCATAGTATATCACAATTTTTTTACTGTGTACACAAAAAGAATTAGTTTAAGCCATAATTTTCCATCAAATCAGCAAATTCTCCGGAATCAGCAAATCCTTCCAATACCTTTGTACGGTCTTCCTCGCCACTTTCCAGTACCTGAATCCAGGAAGCCAGTCCCGCATCATCCGGTTCCCTGTCAAGGAATGTCCGATACAGAACCCGGATATAAGACTCATTGTCCAGATTCTTTTCCTGGAACTCTTCTGAGAAAATAAATGCTTGTGCCACTTCCTTAGGGGTATTACTTCCTTCCACAAGAACCCTGCACCAGTTCTCAAGTCCTTCATCCTCAAATTCTCTCTCCAGTGCCTTTCGGTAACATCTTGCAACAAAACGGGTAATCCCCTCATTCTGATCTCTCATCTTTGATAATTCAATGCTTCCCTTGTCAATTCCATATTCCGTGCAAAGATTCACAAATTCTTCCGAATCCACAAATCCCTTAAATACATACTCTCTGGATAAGCCATTATCCAAAAGCTCAGCCCATCCATTTCTTCCTCCTTCATCGGCCTCACGCCCGAAAAAGGTCCGGTAAAGAGTCTCCACAAAGGAGACATTATTCAGGTTCTTATCAGCTAATTCCGTGCTAAAAATAAATCCATAAGCAGCTTCTGCTCCGGTAATTTCCTTGTTCACAATCATATCCACCCAGGCATTCAGTCCGGCAGTATCCGGATTTCTTCCCAGGGCAATCGTATACAATCTGGTTACGAAACGGCTGACAGCCTCCCTGCTTCCAGGAACAATCTCTTCATCCGCCGGTTCTTCCGGTTCTCCCGGCTTTACGCACCTGGATGCCGGCATGTTATTGTATACCGGAATCTTAAACACAAATGGATTATCCACACTGCCTGCATTTACATATGCTTTTCTGATACTGGACGATTCACTCTGCGGTGCCATGATATTCTGCATGTATTGATGCGCATACAATCCATGATAACTATCATCTACATCAAATTTCTGAAGATACAGAGTATCCTGCCCTTTCAAAATATAATTCTTGGAAATAACCTGCGCTCCTCCATACAGAGATGCAAAACGGCTTGTCCAGCCATAGTTTCTGGCAGTCGTAAGACCACTTCTGTAAATCGTTTCATTATCAGAGCCACTGGCACCAACATTGAAATAATTATACAGTCCCTCAAATCCAGGATATGTACCAGAAATCAAAGGCGACGTACCCTTTCCCTGCTCCTGATATACCCTGCATGCCAGATGAAACGGACTGACACCTAAAGAATTACCAATTTCCCAAAAGGCATTTGCATAACTTCTCCCCTCACCCGGAATCTCACCAGCCATGAAGGTAGAATTCAGAATATTCTGTACCGCTGCCTCTGTATGATATTGTGCATTATAAGTCAGCTGTTCAAAGGCAAAGATATTAATTTCATTCAGGTAATTTCTCGGATCCAGGAAATGCTTTACGATTTCCTCAGAAGCCAGGCTCCAGCTACTACTGTAATATCCTCGAATCCAGGATGCATCCGAACTGGATGGAACCAGACTTCTATCCTGATACAGCTGGTTTGCTACCACTTCATTCCAGTCCAATCCGGTGTTCATTGGTACAAAGGTCCAGTCAGGATACTTTTCCTTAAGTTCCGTAAGATATTTACGGTAACTAACCGGAAAATAATCAATATCCGTGTATCCACTACTATTTAAACGATAAAAGGATAATCCTTCTAATAACTCTTCCTCTGCCCGAATCAGCTTTTCATCCGAAAATGCCAGATATCCCTTCTGGATATATCCGGTGTACTCTACATCATTCTTTCCAAAGCGAACCTGATACCATATGGAATTTTCTCCCGCCTCCATACCGGTAATGATTACCGTATGTCCACTTTCCAGTACTGCTACCGCTTCTGCCTCATGGGATGCTTCCTTCTTAACCTCGTAGGAATCACACATGTAAACAAGAGCCATGACATCATGCTGCTCTGAAATGTTTTCTATTTCTTCATCTACCATCCTTACCTGTACATCAAAACTTTCCTGTTCTTCTTCCTGTGCATAAACAACTGCCGGCATTCCGCCAAATAACATGGTACCTGCCAGCATCAGGGACAAAATCCCCTTCCATCCTTTCAGTTTCCTTTTGTTTACCATTTTCTTTCTCCCATCATTAAATTACATAACATTTCCCTACAAATGCTACAAATGAAATAATAACCCCTTCCATCCTCATTCGCAATAAGAATTTATTGGAATTACATAAATTGGCAGAAAGATTATACCATATCATTCTTCACTTTTCTTTAAAAGCATGCGAATTATATTTAATTTCACTTCAAAATCCTTCCGGTTCGATTTTGCCACCGTATCCAGAATGAATCCACACGCTAATGCCAATGCCGCAATTATCATAAAGCAAATGGACACAAATAACGTTGGGAACCTTGGAACCAGCCCTGTTGCAAGATATTCTGCAAATACCGGTGCAAACATTCCTCCGCCAACCAGAAACAGTATGAGCGCAATAAGCCCCCAGAAACGAAATGGCCTGTAATCCTTATACAACTTCATGATTGTCATCAAAACCTTCAATCCATCCGAATATGTATTGAGTTTTGAAACACTTCCCTGTGGTCTGTCCCTATAGGTAACCGGAACCATTTCCAGATGCATGTTCTTATCCAGGGCATAAATTGACATTTCCGTCTCAATCTCAAATCCCTGCGAAATAACAGGAAATGACTTGGCAAACAAAGATCCAAATGCCCGGTACCCCGTCATGATATCCGTAAGATTGCCATCAAATAAATGATTGACCGTCGAACGCACCAGTGTATTACCAAAATTATGGAATGGTCTTTTATTTTCAGTAAAATATGTGGAAGAAAGCCGGTCTCCAATAACCATGTCGGCACCTTTTTCCAATACCAGATTCACCATTTCCCTTGCACTTTCCGCCGGGTATGTATCATCTCCATCAATCATCAGATAACAATCTGCATCAATTTCCCGGAACATGGTGCGGATAACATTTCCTTTGCCCTGCCGATATTCATGGCGGACAATCGCTCCGGCTTTCTCTGCAATTACCGCGGTATCGTCCGAAGAATTATTATCGTATACGTAAATTTCAGCTTCCGGAAGTACTTTCTTATAATCCTTAACTACTTTTTCTATGGTTTTTGATTCATTATAACATGGAATCAAAACAGCAATTTTCTTATCCATGATAGCTATGCCTCTCCAGCGTATATTCTTCACTAATTTAATCCAAAGCTCTCCAGGATTTCTGTAAATTCCGCCGAATATGCGAAACCATCCAGTACAACATCCCGTCCCTCTGTCTTCAGGGATTCTACCCAGCCGGCAAGACCTTCTTCATCCGCTTCTCTTCCAAGGAAAGTTCTGTATAATACCTTGGCATATTCCTCATCACTTAACTTCTTCTCCTCAAACTCCGGAGAGAAAATAAATCCCTGAGCAACTCCGATTGGTGTATTACCTCCTGTAAGGATTTCCCTGCACCAGTTCTCCAGTCCGTCGGTATCAAAATCACGGTTAAGTGCTTTGGTATAACACCTTGCCACAAACATCGTAACACCTTCATTCTGATTACGATACAAGTCCATGACTGCAAGCATGGTCGGATTTTCGGAGAAATCACCAACATCAATGCCATACGATTCACAGATTCCCTTAAATTCATTCGATAGTGCAAAACCACTAAATACCTTTTCACGGTCAATACCACAATTTAACTGTTCAACCCATGCATCTCTTCCCACACTGTCCGGTTCCCTGTTCAGGAACGTACGATAAAGAATATCCACAAATTCTTCATTACTCAGATTTCTTCCAACACATTCCTTGCTAAAGACAAATCCATATCCTACATTTGCACCGGTATCTTCATGATTCTTCAAGGTTTCCGTCCATCCATTCACCTCTTCTTTTGCCGGAACACGATTTAGCACATTTTGATACAGACGCTTCACAAACTGGTTAATCTGATAGGTCACCTCATCCACCGGTTCCTCCAGGAATTTTTCCGGATTAAATCCGGGAATCACTTCATTCCAGCTTCCTTTTCCCATGGTAGACAGGCATCTTGCCGTATATTCCTGCCACTTATCCGTATCCATGTACTTAAATACATCATAGGATACCCTCTTACTTCCGTTATCCTTTAAAAGTCCAAAGCGGAAACCCTGTGCTGCTTCTGCAGCATTATCATGCAGACTCCGGAAAATTACTGCATCAATCATATCATTAAACTCTGCCTTGTAATAAGTATATGCAAGTGCTGCTGCCTGCTTTTCTTCCTGTCCATTGGAAGCAGTAAATCCCTGTTCCGAAAGAATAATCCGAACATCCTCACCGAAATTTTGTTTCACATAATCAGTAAGCACATTCAGGTTCTTTGCCGAAATGAAATCTGTATTGACACTATCGGTTGTATATCCATTAGAGCTCCAGATATCCGAGTTCGTCATAATAGCCGGATATGCATGATAAGCAATATTCCAGTCAATTCCATTCTCCATCTCATTAATTTTCTTATTAAATGCATCCAGGAACGTCTTTCCGGCAATTCCTCTTCCCTCGTCATTATGTGTCCAGCTATGTTCAATGGAAATATAAGTCTTCATATTTTTGTTATATTTTTTCATGATATCATTAACAAATTTAAACTGCCTTGCACATAACTCTACATTTTTATCTAAATCCGTAGTACCGGTATAATTCCAGTGATTCGGCATGTTCACTTCGTTTCCTACAATCCAGTTCTTAACATAACACTGATTCCATCCCTCTGCTTCACGGCTATACGTCTCACCGAGGAAATTCAAAATCGCCTCAAATAATTCCCTTGTATCCGGGTCATCCAGATTCCATGCATAATAAGTTTTATCAGTCTTTCCCCTTGCACCGGAATAAATCATGTTAGCATACTTTGCATTGTATGGAAGCAGAAGAACAACGCTAATATCAATCCCCGCCTCATTCATGGCATGGGTTTCCGTGGAAAGTCCCATGATGTAGTTAAAATAATATGTCTTTCCATTGTAGGAATATTCTACCCAATGGTCCTCTTTGGTTCCGATAATATCAAAAATATTGCAGTTGTAGAGTGCCTGTGTTACTCCAAGATCCTGATACTCACCTTCATAAAGATTTGCACCCTGAAGACCTTTTTTGCTACGAAATCCTCCAATCATCGCCTGTTTTTCCCTTACTTCAAAGGATGGTATTCCAAGGGAATCCTGCTCATAGTCTTCCTTGTCCTCCAGCACAACACCCTCATCCACACGATTCTGATGCAGCGCACTTCCTTCCGGCATAACCGGTACTATACTTTCCGTTTCATTTTCTGCAGCCATTACTACAGTTTCCTGTAGCACACCCGCAGGGACTGCCATTGACAAGGTCATGACGCCAGCCAATACCACACCCAATACTTTTTTTCCTAAGTTTCTTTTCATGTCCATTCCTCCTGTTAAAAATTGTTTTCAGATATACTTTTCAATCCTTCTATCGGCAAAGAAACTCCTATCAGGAAATCATCCACCTGATAAAGGTAAATGCAGTTTCCAATCCCTTCCGGACGATTGTGAAAAATATAAATCGTCTTATCATCCGGCGTTCCATTCACAAGTTCATCCCACATTTTCTTTTTTGTATCATTAATTGTCTGCAAATCTCTTCCGGAAACATATCCGTCATTCATGACCATATGGTTCTTAACTGCATACTCCATAACGTCAAACACCTGATTCATGCCATATAAATTACTGACCAGCTGTTCATCATATTGACCATTATCATTCATAAATGCAATTTCTTCATACCGGCCTGCAAGCTCATCCCACACCTCAGACTTCATCGAATTTTCCACATTCCGATACCGAATGTAATCTGCCCTGTTATTTTCATAGCCATATACATCATAAAACTGTATTCCGATAATTCCAACTGTTAATAAAATCAAGAACTTACTGTTAAAAAAGTCTGCAAAAATAACAAATGCCCCTGTTACCAGTAAGTATGCAACAGGCCATGCAAACCTTCCGGATGCCCGGAAAATAGACAAAATCTTTATAATAAATTCCGGATATGGAATTTCCAGGAGTTTGATTCCATGAAATGTAACCACCGGGCTCAATGCCAGAATCATCATGATAACCATATATAAGGCAACAAATTTCTTCCTTCTTGTCATGCCCTTCTTCCATGTGGCAATCAGAATAACCATTGCCGCAATTACCGCCACAAGACAGCCCGCTCCCAGATATGCCAGTCCCTCTGCCTGCCCGTCGGAATAGGTTGCAAAC
>CAMEUH010000136.1 GCA_945938055.1 uncultured Eubacteriaceae bacterium
TGTTCTTTCCGGTTCAGCCGGTCTGTCATTAATTCCTTTAGCTTTCTGCTGAAAATGGAACGGTTTCCACCTTTTAATTCTTCCTTTAAATCTACCACATGAACCGAAGGAAGCATTGCACCTGCGGCACGTTCCTTTAACTCAAACAGCCGGTACTCCCCGTTTAATGCTTTATAATAGCTGTCAACCGAAGGAGTTGCCGAACCAAGAATCAGTGAAGCATGGTTCATGCGTGCAAGCTCTCTTGCAACACCCACGGCGTGATACTTTGGAATGCTCTCGCTCTTATAAGCACCTTCATGCTCTTCATAATCACAATCAGTCCAAGATTTTCAAACGGCGTAAAAAGTGCTGAACGCGGTCCTATCATAATCCTCACAAGACCCTTTTTCGCCCGTACATACTGGTCGTAGCGTTCTCCCTTGGAAAGCCTTGAATGCATGATGGAAACCTCATCGCCAAAACGCTTGTAAAAACGCATGACCGTCTGAAAGGTTAATGCGATTTCCGGAATCAGCATGATTACCTGTTTTCCTTCTTCCAGAACTTTTTCAATGACAGACATGTAGACTTCCGTCTTGCCGCTTCCGGTTACGCCACGAATCAGATAGGTGTTCCGGATACCTTTTTCATAATCCGAAAGAATATCCTCCACAATTTGCTTCTGTGCAGGATTTAACTGCAGCTGTACCGAATCCGTTTCTCTTTTTTTCACCGGATTCCGATAATATTCTTCCGTTTCCACGGTAATGTAGCCATTTTCTTCAAAAAACCTTATGACCGGAGAACCAATGTTAAGCTTCGTCGTCACAAGGCTGTATTCCACAACTTCCTCTTCCAGCAGAATCTCCATGAGCCGCGCCCTCGCCACCGCATGGCGTCTGTTAAATTCTTCCAGAAGGTTCCTTGCCTCTTCTTTATCTATCGAAAGACGTATCGTCTTCTTTTCCCTGGTGCGGACACTTTCCTTGACGGGAATAACCGTTTTTAGCGCCTGATTCATGGAACCACCGTAATTCTTGCGGATAAATGCTGCCAGCTGAATCATCTTTCCCTCAACCGCCACCTTTTCATCCACAATGGAATCAATCTCCTTCA
This sequence comes from uncultured Eubacteriaceae bacterium, assembly GCA_945938055.1. Taxonomy (GTDB): domain Bacteria; phylum Bacillota; class Clostridia; order Lachnospirales; family Lachnospiraceae; genus MGBC120314. The sequence goes on from CAMEUH010000136.1 coordinate 1,099, forward strand.
TGCGGGAAACATCAAACTCTGCCTCAGATGTAAGATAAACCACAAATCCGGTAATCATCTTATTTCCCTTACCAAAAGGAACATTCACCCGCATTCCCACCTCCAGGGTTTCCAACAGCCTGTCGGGAACCCGGTACTGAAAGGTCTTATCTAATTTATCATGGGAAATATCCACAATTATATCTGCATACATAGTTCTTTCATAACCTCGGCAATCAGTACCCTCTCATCCATCGGATACTTCACGCCCTTAATTTCCTGATAATCTTCGTGTCCCTTGCCTGCAAGAACAATAATGTCCCCCTCCCTGCCATTTTCAATGGCATATCGGATGGCATCCTTACGGTTAATGATTTCCACGTATTTGCCATCGGTTCTGGCAATTCCTGTCTTAATATCATCAATAATGGCCTGTGGTTCCTCAAATCGCGGATTATCTGATGTAATAATGGTAAAATCCGCATATTTTCCGGACACCTCACCCATCTCAAACCTTCTGTCCCTGGAACGGTTGCCGCCACAGCCAAACAGACACACCAGTCTCTTAGGCTGATATTCTCTCAACGTCTTTAAAATGCTCTCAAGACTCATGGCATTATGCGCATAATCAATGAGCAGGGTAAATTTTTCGGATACCTTTACCGGCTCAATTCTTCCCTTCACCTTTACTTCCAGCAGTGCCTTCTTCATGAGTTCTGCCGAAATATCAAAATGACTGGTTACTGCAATGGCACACAGGGAATTGTATACACTGAAAATTCCCGGCATGGAAAGTTCGATTTCCTCATTGACCTTTCCACTCACCCGGTAATGCGTTCCGATATGTCCGGATTCATGAACAAACCGGATATCAGCGGCACGATAATCTGCCTTTTCCGACAATCCGTAGGTTTCCAGATGACAGGTATGTCCTTCCAGAACCTGTTCCATGTGAACATCATCACAATTTACAATGCCGGTTTTGCACTGTTTAAAAAGCATTCCCTTACACTGCATGTAATGTTCCATGGATGTATGTTCGTTTGGCCCGATATGGTCTTTTTCCAGATTCGTAAAGACATCGATGTCAAACATAATCCCTGCCGTCCGGTGCAGCATGAGTCCCTGGGAAGAGACCTCCATGACAACAGCCTTGCAGCCTGCATCCACCATTTTACGGAATGATTTCTGAATGTCATACGCCTCCGGTGTCGTGTTTTTGGAAGGAGTTTTCTCCTCTCCGATAATGGTTTCAATGGTACCGATGAGACCTGTCTTAATATTACATGCTTCCAGCACGTTTTTTATCATGTAGGTTGTGGTCGTCTTTCCTTTTGTTCCCGTAATTCCAATGGTAAAAAGCTCCTTTGCAGGATGATGAAAATATGCTGCCGCCATAAATGCCACCGCATATCTGGTATCCGCAACTTTGATGATTGTCATGCCACAAGCCTCATCCACAGTCACCGCTTTGGATACAACAATGGCAGAAGCCTTTCCTTCCACCGCCTGGCCGATATACTCATGACCATCGGAATTTGCTCCGACAATTGCCACGAATACGCACCCCGGCACAATTTTTCTGGAATCCATGACAATATCACAAATTTCTGTATCCAGACTTCCACAGATTACCTCATGTTCCACGCCCATAAGCAGCTTTTCAAGTCTCATACACACGCCTCCTAATTGTTATCAGAATTCAAAAATGCCTCAAATTCTTCCATCGTCATTAAAATTTTTCTCGGCTTCGTTCCTTCCTCCGGTCCCACAACACCGGCCTCTGCCAGCTGGTCCATGATTCTTGCCGCACGGTTAAATCCAACCTTATAAAATCTCTGTATTAATCCGATGGATGCCCGTTCCTTTTCAATGACAAACCGTCCCGCTTCCGCAAAATACTGGTCACGGTCACCGCCAAATGCCTGACTGCTTTCCATCGTTACATTATTGACTGCATTAATTACTTCTTCATTATATGCTGCCGGCTCCTGATGGGATGCCAGAAATTCCACCACATTCGCCACTTCCTTGTCCGATACAAAAGCACCCTGCGCTCTTGCCGGCTTCTGGTAACCGGATGGATAAAAGAGCATGTCACCCTTTCCCAGAAGTTTTTCTGCACCATTCATGTCCAGAATCGTCCGGGAATCCACGCCGGAAGAAACAGAAAAAGCAATTCTGGAAGGCACATTCGCCTTAATGAGACCGGTAATGACATTGACCGACGGTCTCTGCGTGGCAATAATCAGATGGATTCCACAAGCTCTCGCCAGCTGTGCCAGACGGCAGATGGCGTCTTCCACTTCACCCGGTGCCACCATCATGAGGTCTGCCAGCTCGTCAATGATAATCACAATCTGTGGAAGCTTCTTCGGCTTATTTTCTCCTTCCACGTCCTGAATGGAATCAACCTTTTCGTTATAGCCTTTTAAATCTCTTACATTCACTTCCGCAAACTTCTTATAACGGTTCTCCATCTCTGCTACTGCCCAGTTTAACGCCTGGGAAGCCTTCTTCGGGTCCGTCACCACCGGAATCAGAAGATGCGGAATTGTATTATACATGCTAAGTTCCACGACCTTCGGGTCCACCATGATTAATTTTACCTCATCTGGTCTTGCCTTATACAAAATGCTCATGATAATCGTGTTAATACAAACGGACTTACCGGAACCGGTGGCACCTGCAATAAGAAGGTGCGGCATCTTGGCAATATCTGCCACAATGACTTTTCCTGCAATATCCTTTCCTGCTGCAAATGCAATCTTGGATGGATGATTCCTAAATTCTTCCGATTCCAGAAGCTCTCTCAGTCCAACACCGGTTGCCTCTTTATTCGGAACTTCAATGCCGACAGCTGCCTTTCCCGGAATCGGTGCTTCAATACGGATGTCTGCCGCTGCAAGATTCAGCTTAATGTCATCTGCAAGGGAAACAATCTTGCTGACCTTCGTTCCCCTCTCCGGCAAAAGTTCATATCTGGTAACAGACGGTCCGCAGCTTACGTCCGTAACCGTTACGTTAACGCCAAAGCTTTGCAGGGTCTGCTGAAGGGTTCTTGCTGTTTCCCGGTTCTCGCTTTCTGCATTGGTATTCTTCTTTGATGAAGTTTTATTCAGCAAATCCAATGGCGGATACTGATAGGTTTCTGCTTCCGTCTGCGTCTCCTTAAACTCCAGCTGCCCGTCTTCTTTTCCGTCTTTTGAAACTTCCTGCTGCTTTCCACCGGAAACCATACTTTCTGACTGTGTTTTTGCCTGTTCTGCGGCCGGTGTGACAGATTCCGTCCTTACAGCTTCTGTCTTTCCGGATTCTTCCTTCACCGATTCAGCTCTCCTGGATTCGATTCTGACTGGCTCATCCGGTTCCTCCTGCTCCATGCTGTCAGAAACAACACGGTCAATATAAGGAATCACCGTATCATCCTTTTTGCCTTCCGTTCTCGTCACAACCTCTTCAACCTTGCCAATCCGCTCTTTTTTCCCGTCACGATTCACATCAATCGGCTTGATTTCAAAAATATCATCCGAATATTTATCCGTCTGCCTGGAAACCTTTTCATTGATTTCCCTCACATCATTATGCTTAATTCCATCCCTTGGAATAATCGTGTCCATAACCACACCGGAAGCCTTCTTTTCCATTCTTTTGGTCTGCTTCTCTTCCGCTTCCTGACGATAACTTTCAAGATTTTCCTTCGTCTTGTGATAGACCTTGGTACTTTGTTCCTTCACACCATTAATAAAGGAACGCTCTGTAAAAATCACCAGTCCCACAATAATCAGAATGCCGATAATCACAACCGCACCCAGCCCAAACGGAGAAAGCAGCTTATCCAGTGCAAAGCCTGCAGCACCGCCTCCAACATGCTGCTGTGCACAGGCAGCATAAATCTCCTTAAATGTATAAGCTGCGCCATTCACACGGTTATCCATGATATGGAATAATCCACATGCAGCGAAAAAAGCCAGAAAAAGTCCAAATACCTTAATCTGCGCCGCACCACTGGAATGATTGGCAACCAGCAGAAAAATCCCCATTGCCAGCACAAACGGAAATACATACCCCAGCATTCCAAAAAGCCCGAAAATCGGCTTACTAATCGCATCACCTGCTGTACCGCACACTCCCAGAAGACTTAAAAACAATAAAATTACAAAACAGATTAATAATAGCAGTACAACCTCATTAACAATCGGATTCTCAGCTCTTTTTGCCGACGACTTTTTTCGATTCGAGGCTGCTTTTCCTCTTGTAGAACCTTTACCCTTTGAATTCCCTTTTGAAGCCATTTTTCATTCTCCTCCCAAGCTTCTTTCTCATTTATCATTCATAAAATATCATATTATTAAATCGCAAATAACCACTATCACACCCAGCAGAATGCCATAGACAGAAAACAACAGCATGGAACCTTTCCTCGAAAGATTCAGCATCAGTTTAACAAACAATCCGGATAACACTGCGCAGACAATCATTCCTGCCAGTATATTTCCAAAATGACTTAAAGAAACCGCAGTCCCTGCCAGGTCCGTAAGCCCCAGAAGGGATGAACCCAGTATAGCAGGAATCGCCAGAAAATACGAATACTTCAGTGCAAATCCTTTTCCATATCCAAGTGCCACCCCTGCTGCATAAGTCATGACAACTCTCGAAATTCCCGGCATGATGGAAAGTCCCTGTGCCACACCAATCACGATTGCATCAAAGGTGCTCATGTTTTTAACAGTCCGGTTTTTTCCTCCCATGTGGTCTGCCAGAAATAAAATAACTCCTGAAAGAATAAAACCAATTCCAATTACCATGGGAATCTCATTGGAATTCTCCGCAATGCTCTTTATGAACGTTGCCACCAAATATGTAACTGCCGAAGATACCACAATCATCAAAACCAGCTTCTTATAAGGATTGGTATCCAGCACGTAATATCCGTCCTTCTCCATCCCCAGCCGTTTCCTGATAAATATCACGATATTGGAAAAAATGTCCACAATCAGCTGGTATGCACCAATGATCATTTTCATGATATCCTTAAAAAGGACAATGATTAGCGCAAATAAGGAACTAACCTTTAACAGACATAAAAAAAGCGTGGCATAACCGGTATCCATGCCAAACAAACGGCACAATAACACCAGGTGCCCGGAACTGCTGACCGGAAGGAAACCGGTGATTCCCTGAATCATTCCAAGCAGTATCTCTCTGAATATTTCCATAATTGCCTCCAGATACTATTTGATGTTTATTATAACATTTTCCGGTTATTTAAACAACCAAAAAACGAAAAAAGGCGTGAGGCAACAGCCCATATTGAGTGTAGATTAAGTATTTTTTGGAAATTATTTACATCTTTTGGAAAACATTTATAGATTGGCATAGGAGTTTATCTTTTTCTCTTTTCCTATGCCAATATTGTTCTTTGAAATGCCGGTGGCGGCATAGGAAAATGCTTTTCTTCAAATTCCTATGCCTGTCTCGTGTTCACATCATTCTCAAAATGCTGGTACTGGCATAGGAAAATACATTTTTTCTAATTCCTATGCCTGTCTCGTGCTAAATCATTCTCTGAAATGCTGGTACTGGCATAGGAAAATGCATTTCTTCAAATTCCTATGCCTGTCTTGTGTTCAAATCATTCTCAAAATGCCAA
>CAMEUH010000137.1 GCA_945938055.1 uncultured Eubacteriaceae bacterium
AGCATGCCGATCTGGTCTGCCTTGGTTCTATCAATGCTCTCACTGGAACGCCCTCTCCAATAATTGCCTCCACCAATTACAATTCCAATCTCCATGCCCTTTGCAACCAGTTCTTTCACCTGTTTTGCAATATCATCAATAATCTCATCATTGTATCCCTTGCCTCCTGCATTGGCAAGTGCCTCACCACTTAGCTTTAAAATGACTCTCTTATACTCTGCCATAATTAATTCTCCTTAAAAAATGCTGTTGGACTGACATCTGCATAACACTGTGAGCAGCGTCCTTCAATGGCTGCTCCAATATTAATCTGTACAGACTTGGACTTAATGTCACCCATCACGATTGCGGAAGAATCTACCACAACCGGTCCCATCACATCAATATCTCCCTTTACGGCGCCGGCAATGACTGCACTGGTACCGGTTACATTTCCTATGATAATGGAACCTTGTCCGATTTTAACGGAACCGCTGCTTACAATATTGCCATTAATGTGTGCATTGTTGGCAAACAATTCACCCGCAGTAGAATTACCATAAATGTTACCGCTTACTACCAGCTTCCCTTTACAGCTAATATTTCCTTCCACGGTTCCCAGAATATTGATGGAGCCTTCTGCTTCCAAATCTCCTTTAACCGTAAGTCCCTTGGTAATCAATGCAGTTTCATCACTATACTCATTTGCATCCTGCCCAGACGCCATATTTTCTGTCTGAACCGTATCTTCTTTTGTTTGTACTGCTTCTTTTTTCATTTCAACGTATTCTGCTGCCATACGTTCTTCTTTTTCTGTTTCCACTTTATCTTCCTCCAAATGCGGCATTACCCCGACTGGTGCTTCTTTTTCTGCCTCCAGCAGTTCTGCAGCCGGTTTCATTTCAGTCTCTGGCTGTTTCTGTACGGACACCTTCTGAACCGGTGCTTTAGGCACCAGTTCCTCCTGCACCGGTTCTTCCGGTACCAATTCTTCCTGTACCGGTTTCTCCGGCACTGGTTCCTCTTGTACTGGTTCTTCCAGCACTGGCTCCTCCGGTACTGGCTCCTCCGGTACTTGCTCTTCTTGTACTGGTTCCTCTTGTACTGGCTCTTCCTGTACTGGCTCTTCAGATTCCTCCGGTATCGGTAATTCTTGTACTGTTTGCTTTACTTCATCTTTTACCGGCGATTCTTCTATCTGTTCTTCTTTTTCCATCTGCACCGGAATTTCCTCAGCCACCGGCATGCTAAAAACATCTTCCGCCATGCCTGGTTCTTCATTATGTTCTTCCATAATCGGTTCTTCCTGCCACATTGGTTCATCCAGGGTATTGACCATCACATCGTCCTCATCCGGATTTTGTGCATAAGGATTTCCATAATAGTCTTCTTCCATGAAATTATTTCCCATGTTCTGCCCACCCTGGTCATATGGTATTGCTGACGAATCACTCAGTTCACTGGAATAAGATTTTACTAAATCAGCAATATCAATATCCAGGGTATTAACATATTCGTCTGACGCATAATCATCTACAACAACTCCAAAATCATTCTCCTGTGTTTGTGTTGCATAATCTTCTTCCGTTTCAATATAATCGTCTTCGTCAAGATATTCTTTTTCATCTGCTTCTTTCTCAGATTCCTCAGGGATGTCTTTTTCCAGAATATCTTCTTCTGTAAGCATCTCTTCATCGGAAACAAGTTCTGTCACAGCCTGTGAAATTTCTTTTTTTAATTCATCAAAAAAGCCCATCTGACGCCTCCTATTGTTTCTTGGTATGTTGAACCGGATAGGAATCCTCCGTTAACGGAAGTAATGATACATCATCCATTTCCAGAAATTTTTCAATAATAATCGGCAATGCTGCAACCGTTGCATCCTTATTGCTTGCATCATGAAGCAGCACAACCGCCTCATCATGCCGGATGGTTCCGCTTATGACATTTTCCGCAATGGTACTTGCAGGATAACCATTCCCTGTAGCATCTCCCGAAGATACATTCCAGTCAAAATATGTAATTCCCTGACTTTCCAGAAAACGAATGCACTCCTGTACATCAATATTCATCACGGTATTACTGGAACCTCCCGGAAAACGGTAAATAACCGGTTTAATTCCTGTTTTTTCCTCCAGAAATTCCTGCAGGGAGAGAACATCTTTCTGATAACTATCCATGTCCGCATAAATCTGATTGTACACATGGGTATAGGAATGCATCGCCAGTGTATGTCCTTCATCCACAATCCGATTATACTTCCGGATAGATTCCTCGTCATCCTTTGCAACCACAAAAAAAGTTGCCTTGACATTATATTCTGCCAGAATATCCAAAATTGCATCCGTATTATCACTTGGTCCATCGTCAAAGGTAAGGTATACCTTACGCTTTCCATCATCGGTATTGTTCACGATTTCCGAGTCTAATGCTGCCTGATCCACATCATTGACTTCATACAGTTCACCATTCTGCTCTGGTTCCTCTTTTCCCATAATCATATCCGTGACATTTGGTTCCCCAGTCTGTTCATTGACTGCCGTAATGGTCTTTGCCGAGGCAGCCCGGAGCTGTTCCAGCTCCTTTTCCAGCATGACAACCTTAACCATCAAAAGTCCCGACAATGCCGTTGGTACTGTAATACAAACAATCACAAGACAGATGATAATCTTCTTTATTTTGTTAATCCGCCTCCTGCGGCGGTTTTCTTCTTCTATGTTTATCCTTGTAACTGCCATGTTCTTTCTCCAGGTATTCAATCAAATACAAAACGATACGTATAAGTATTTTACACTAAAAAAATAACTTTCACAACATGTTTATAAAATTTATTTGTTTAAAATATCATCCAATCCAATTTCACTTTCCTTGCGGCGTTTCAAAATCAGCGCTAAGAGATGTTCCTGCCATACCGAATAAATCATATGGTACGATTTCAACATGATACGTTTCTCCGGGCTTTAACCCACTGATAAGATATGTCTTTTGGGTTGCAGGAAGATACTGCGCAAAATCAGAATACGTGTTATATTCTGTCATGCTGTTGTCTGACTTATTGAGAACACGGATGTTGTAAAATAAAACACCATCCTTGTCCGATGCATGGTTAAAGGTTATTTCTGCCTGATTGCTCTCCACATTTGAAAACTCCACACAGTCATCCGATGAAAACACCGGCGAATCCCCGGAAACATTCTTCCCGTTTTTGTAACAATAGGTTTCTTTGATACCGGCATATACCTCATGGCGCAGAATTTCCTCCGAATCCGGCATTTTATAGAGATTTCCCGTATTTAAATCCATCGTATAAATTACCGTCTTTCCATCTCCATACACTTCTACAATCCTGCACTGACTTACATTGCTGACAGCTGATGTGATGACCTCTGCGGAGGTATCATGCCCAAACTCCTGGTAGTTCATTCTCATCTGAGAAACAACACCTGTATTCACATAAGTCGCATTAGACTGAAATATGCTTCGCACCGTATTGGCAGCACTGCCTGAGAAAGACGCAAAATCAATGACATTATCATATTGCTCCAACAGCTGATAGATTGGTTCCGATTCCATGGTATACCAGTTTTCCGTACCATAAAAGGTATTTTTCAGTGCAGCATACTGAAACACAAAGACCGGCTTTCCATTGGCTCCTGCCGCCTGTTCTAACTGCTGCTCCAGCCATTCCAGCTTCGTGGCATAGGAATCATAAATAGGAGACAGAAAAATAAAACGATGTCCCTTAATCGAAAGACTATGATCCGTAATCTTTTCTTTAATCTCCGGGTCGTTCACTTCATCACTTTCTCCAACCTGAAAATCCATTTCTCCCATGGTGGTATAAAGTCTGCTTTCTTTTCTCAACAGTTCATCCGCAATCTGTTCCACCGCATCAAAAGCCATCCTGCTCCCATCTCCGGTAACATTTCCATTTACAATAAACGCATCCACGTCATGATATTCATTCTGGTCTGCATAAGCATACACTTTTTCAATAAAATTACGCAACGCATTATTGGATTCATCAAATACAAATGTTTTTGAAGTCACGGCAAATCTTAGAATGACTTTATCCTGATTCATCTCTTTCCTTTTGTCATGACAAAAACGTGCAGAAATTGCAAGAAGCAATACTGCCCCTATAAAAACGATTCCCCATTTAATACAATAATTTTTTTTCATGTGCCACCTTAATATGGATGTGCACCACAATCCATTACTTTCATTGTGGTGCACATTTTTCTATTCCTCTATAATCTTTTTATATGTATGAATCTTTCCATTAAATGTTCTTGTAATGGTCTTGGTATTCAACATGGAATAGGTATTACTATCCGTTCCGCTCTTATAAACAAACAACTTCAAATCAACCGGATTGCCATCAACCGTTAAATTTGCTTCTCCATCCTTATATGTCAGTTTTACAATAATTGGATCTTCAAATCCGCCTTTACTATTGATGTCTTTATCATTGGAAGTCGTCCACTGATAACTTCCCACATGTTCCACATACTTTTTCAAGGTCTTAATGATTGTTGCAGTATCCTTATAATCCTTTGGAAGCTGTGCAAGCTTATCCATGGTTTCCAACGTAACTTCTGTCTCCATCTCTTTCAAAAGAGACTGGTATAATGCCTCATAATACTGCTCTTTTGCACCTTCATAATCATCGGCTTTTTCAAAATCTTCCATTGCCTTCTCATATTCCAGTGAGCGTAAGTAATTCATTCCTCTTGTATAATAGCACTCTTTTATCAGTACTGCGCTATCTTCATATTCTATTACGCTTTCAAAATATTGAATCGCATCTTCCAATGCTCCACTATCCTTTAAGCGTTTTCCCTGCAGATAATTCAGTTCCGTCATCCGTTTTGCAGAATCTTTATATTCTTTCACCTTGGAAAAAGATTCCAGCGCCCGTTCATAGTCGCCAACCTCTGCCAGTTTCATACCATACTGATAATAAGAATCCTCTAACAATTTTTCGGAATCCTCATACCCCTTTGCTTCCGAAAGATAGCGGATTGCCCCTTCATATTCTTTATATTCATATAACGATGCACCATACTGATATTGAATCTTTTTCACCACATCTTCATCAAAAGCAACAGATGTGTCCTGAATCAATCTTAAAGCCTCAATATATTGCTGCTGTTCACAAAGACTTAATGCCCATCCATTGTAGCATTCAAGAATTTTTTCATCCTGATTGCCAAGCTTCTGGTATTCTTCGATTGCCTGTTCAAACTGACCAGCATCATATAAAGAGCCAGCATATGCTTTCTTCGCTTCTACCAGCAAAACCGGTGCATCTAAATAATTTCCCAGACGGGTATATGCATTAATGGCATACTCATAATTACCATTCGCCATATATGCCGCCCCACGGTTGTATTCCGAATATTTCTTATATTTGTCCAGTGCCACGACTGCAATGACTGCCAGAATCACAATAATAAGAAGCGTAATCGCAATTCCGGCAGATTTTCGCCTTCCCCAGCTGGTGTTTCTGTAGTTTCTGTGGTTACTGAGGTTTCTGAGTTTTCTTTGGCTGTTGCAGTTTCCGTGGTTTCTGAAGTTTCTGAAGTTTCTGCGGATGCTATGGTTTCTGTAATTTCTGATGTCCCCAGCTTTTCTACCTTCGGTGTATCTGTTATTCCTGCCACATCTGGCATTTCGACAGTTTCTGCTGATTTCGTTGGTTCTTCTGTCTGGACTGGTTCTGCTGGCTGGATTGGTTCTTCCGGGACTTCCACTTCCGGTGTCTTTGTTCTTTCATCCTGCTCCATTCCAAACATTGCCGTAATGGAAACATTTTCTTCTCTTGACATGGTATCCATGAAAATACCTTCATCAATGGTTTCCGGGATCTGCTCTTCCACAGGTTCCTCTGGAATCTCCGGAGCCATTTCTACCGCCACTTCCGGTTCATGCGGCTCTACTCTTCGTGTAGTCTCATCCCAGTAATAATCATTTTCAAACTCCACATGGGTAATGGATACCGCAAAGCTACTGATACTGTCATTAGGACATGCAATCAGCTTATTCTGCCCAAATTCTTCACCCATTGCCACATTTAAATCCCGATACTGATAATCTTTAATGGTTCCAACTAATTTAATCTGCTCATCAAAACATGAAATTTTTACCGACATGGAACATACTGTCCGCTCACCGTGATTTACAAATTCGTTTACAAATACCTTTCTGCCACTAACCGAATCACGGTAAATTGTTGTTTTTACTGCTGCAACCGGACAATTATTAACCTGCGCCCTCTGCATGATGATTTTAATTGCCTTAAATCTTCCCTGATCCATAAACACCCTTCTCTCATTCCATTTCTTTACCATAAGGCAAAAAAAGCATATCTGATTACCTCATATATGCTTTTTTCGGAAATTATTTTTTGTATGTATACGTTTTACCATCAGAGTTTACAAATTTTAAAGAACCATTCTTTGCAATCGTGCAATTCTCTGATTTTAATGTAGAATTTGTGACTGTTTCTCCATTTGCTTTCAGCACAACCTCATTGTTTACAATAGTCATTTTAACCGTAACCGATGAAACTACTGCCTTTTCATCTTCGCAGGTATAAGTTCCTACATATTTTATATATTCCTCAATTAACTTAATTCGTTCCTTACAGTTTTCAAAATCATCTGGAAGATTCTTATA
>CAMEUH010000138.1 GCA_945938055.1 uncultured Eubacteriaceae bacterium
AAAAGAACGCTGTTTCCCTCACCAAAAATCCAGGAAAGAAATGCATAAATCAGCACAATTCCATTCTGATGCCCCCAGCGGAAACAATATCCGCCCTGGTTCCATGGCTCATGATTTCCGGAGAGAAACGCACTTGCCGTTGAAAGTACCTGAAACTGGTCATCTACCGGTGCAAACTGCGTGGATAATACAAACCAGACCATCAACGCATTTACCACAATAATATAAATCTTTACCATCCGTTCACTGATTACCAGCTTCTTATGATGTACCCAGAAGGCTATTGCTATCACCAGAACCACGGCAAAAATGTTTAATAAAACATTGTCATTAATAAACAGGGTATCTTCCCAGTCATACATGTAAGCAGTGGTTACCAGACTCATATAAGTCAGATATGCTGCCATGATTCCTAATATTGACATCAGAAACCAGACACAAAAACGTTCAAATTTTTTCATCATAATCCTTTCATAAGAAAAGGGCAATTCAAAGCCTCTTTTTCAGTCTCTGAAATACCCTTTTCATAAAGCCTATAAATTTGCCTTGATTTTTTCAATCATTTCAGCATATTCTGCATCACTTAAATACTTTTTATCCGGATTCATGAGAAATACGCCGCCCCATTCAAATTCATCCTTATATTTCGGACAAAGATGAAAATGTAAATGATGACCGGTATCACCATAGGCACCATAATTTACCTTGTCCGGATGAAATGCTGTCATAATGGCTCTTGCCACTCTCGCCACATCCTCAAAATAAGCTGCCCTTTCCTCTGCTGTCAGTTCATTCATATCACCTACATGTTTTTTGTGGGCAACGATACATCTTCCCGGATGACTCTGCTCCTTAAAAAGATATACCTTGGATGTTTCTAATTCACAAATCTTAATGCCGAACTTTGCTACCAGTTCGCCTTCCATGCAATAAGCACAACTATTATCTGTCATAACGAATTCCTCCAACTGATACATTGATTACTGGCAGTCTTTAATAGAGAAACTGATTCTTCCCATCTTGTCCTTGCCAAGGCATACACACTTTACCTTATCTCCAAGTGTCAGAACATCTTCAACACGGTTGATTCTTTCCTTGGAAATTTTGGAAATATGAACCATGCCTTCCTTACCATGAGCAAACTCGATAAATGCACCGAATTCCTTAATGCTGATAACCTTTCCTTCAAACACCTGACCCTCTTCAAAATCTGTTACGATTGTCTGAATGTACTTCACAGCCTTATCCATCATTGCCGGGTCAACACCACAGACAGAAACATTTCCATCATCGGTAATGTCAATCTTAACACCTGTTTCATCAATAATGGCATTGATTGTCTTACCTCTCTGTCCAACCACGTCACCAATCTTAGCCGGGTCAATCTGGAGAGAAACAATCTTTGGTGCATATGGTCCTACTTCTGGTCTTGGTTCTGAAATTGCCGGTTTCATGCAATTTTCCATGATATACATACGTGCTTCACGGCATCTTGCAATGGCACCTTCCACGATTGGTCTTGTCAGACCATGAATCTTAATATCCATCTGGATTGCAGTAATACCGGCATCTGTACCAGTTACCTTAAAGTCCATGTCTCCGAAGAAGTCTTCCAGACCCTGGATATCAGTTAAAAGAATGTAATCATCATCCGTGTCACCGGTAACAAGACCACAGGAAATACCAGCAACCATTTTCTTAATCGGAACACCGGCAGCCATCAGTGACATACAGGATGCACAGGTAGATGCCATGGATGTAGAACCGTTTGATTCAAATGTCTCAGAAACCGTTCTGATGGCATATGGGAACTCTTCCGGTGTAGGAAGAACCGGAATCAGAGCTCTCTCTGCTAATGCACCATGTCCGATTTCACGACGTCCCGGACCTCTTGATACCTTTGTTTCACCAACGGAGTATGCCGGGAAATTATAATGATGCATATATCTCTTGGATGTTTCATTCTCATCCAGACCATCCAGCTTCTGCGCCTCGGATAATGGTGCCAGCGTACAAACATTACAAATCTGTGTCTGTCCTCTTGTAAACATTGCAGAGCCGTGAACTCTAGGAATAATGTCAACTTCTGCAGCAAGAGGACGAATCTGTGTAATCTCACGTCCATCCGGTCTCTTGTGATCCTTTAAAATCATCTTACGAACGGTTTTCTTCTCATACTGATAAACTGCTTCATCAATTAAAGCAAGCCATTCTTCATTGTCTGCAAAGCTCTCACAAAGCTTGTCCTTTAAAGCACGGATTCTGTCCTCACGAAGCTGCTTTTCTTCTGCAAACATAACAACTTCCATTTCTGCAGGAGGAACAATTTCCTTAATGGCTGCAAACAATTCTTCCGGAATTGCACAGCTTGTATATTCATGCTTTGGTTTTCCGCACTCAGCAACAATCTGGTCAATAAATGCAATCACCTGCTGATTTACTTCATGTGCCTTATAAATTGCTTCAATCATCTTTGCTTCCGGTACTTCATTGGCACCGGCTTCAATCATGATAACCTTTTCTCTTGTGGAAGCAACGGTAAGCTTTAAGTCTGAAACCTGGTTCTGTGCAGCATTTGGATTAATGACAAATTCACCATTAATTAAACCAACCTGTGTTGTTGCACATGGACCATCAAACGGAATATCAGAAATTGCCACAGCGATTGCAGAACCGAGCATTGCGGTAAGCTCCGGTGAACATTCCGGATCAACCGACATTACCATGTTGTTAATGGTAACATCATTCCGGTAATCCTTCGGGAATAACGGTCTCATCGGACGGTCAATGACACGTGATGTAAGGATTGCATTTTCCGATGCTTTTCCTTCTCTCTTATTAAAGCCACCCGGAATCTTTCCAACAGCATATAATTTTTCTTCATACTCAACACTTAATGGGAAGAAATCAATTCCTTCTCTTGGCTTTTCTGATGCAGTTGCCGTTGATAACACAACTGTATCACCATAATGCATAAATGCAGCTCCATTTGCCTGTGCTGCCACTCTGCCAACATCAACTCTTAAAGTTCTGCCGGCAAGTTCCATGGTATAACTCTTATACTCTTTCATTCTCATTCTCCTTTTTTCTTTATTCTGACAAAAAACAGCCTTATTGCAAGCCGCCTTTTGTCTTAATACAGGAGCCCGAAACAACTAAAAAACGTGCAATCTGTATTTTGTACGCTTTTCAGTGGTCTCGGTTAATTACTCCTGTGAATGGCTGATTAAGCAGTAAAAAAGGGCGGAAAAACTCCGCCCCGTTTATTACTTTCTTAAACCTAAACGTTCAATTAATGTACGGTATCCTTCGATATCGTTCTTCTTGAGGTACTCCAGTAAACCTCTTCTCTGACCTACCATCTGAAGAAGTCCTCTTCTTGAATGGTGATCCTTCTGGTTAACCTTTAAATGCTCTGTTAACTCGTTAATTCTTTCTGTTAAAATAGCAATCTGTACTTCAGGTGAACCTGTGTCGCCTGGCTTTCTGCCATATTCAGCAATAATCTGTGCTTTCTTTTCCTTTGATATCATTACAATATCCTCCTTAAATAATGATTCGCCTCAAGCCAAGTCCGGGTCGGAGCCTCCAAGGACTGAGCAAAGGCATAGTGCTTTTGCACTCATACTCTACAACAATATCACATGAGAGGGATTATTGCAAGTATTTTTTATACAAAATAACGGCAAAATGCCCTTATCAACCTCAGTATCCATCCTATCTGCAAATTACCCACAAAAATACCGCCTCGTTGTCTCACAGTCCGCACCAATCTGCTCCTTTAGCGCTTTAAAAGACTCAAAACGTTTTTCTTCCCGGATAAAATGATACAGCCTCACATCCAGTGTCTGTCCATAGAGATTTCCGGAATAATCAAAAATATATGTTTCCACGGAAACCACTTCATTTCTGGAATCTACCGTAGGCTTTCTCCCAATATTTGTCACGCTGTCACGCCAGATTCCGTCTAAAAATACCCTTGATGCATAGACACCATTTGGCGGCATGATTTTATGCTCATCCGGGAGCATGTTAATGGTTGGAAAATCCCATGTTCTTCCCAGTTGGTTTCCTTTTACCACGAATCCCCGCATAAAAAACTCATGTCCCAGGATTCTGGAAGCCTCTTCCATCCTCCCCTCCTCAATCAGTCCTCTTGCAAGGGTCGAACTTACCGTTTGTCCATCCACTATGACTTTATCCAGAATCACGGCTTCAAATCCAAGCTCACGGGACAGCCTTAATAAAAGTTCTGCATTTCCGCCGCGGTTTTTCCCAAACCCACAGTCACTTCCCGCGATGACAGCTTTCGCACGCAGCCTTTTTACAAGTATTTCCCGTACAAATTCTTCTGCCTCCATGGACATGATTTCCGTAAACGGATATTCAATCAGAATATCCATGCCACGTTCTTCAATCAGACTTCTTTTTTCCTCTCTGGTGGAAATCACTTTATTTCCGCTTAAGTTTCTATCAAAAGTAAAGGCAGCGCTCTGGCACTGCCTCTTTTCTGCTTCCACAACAGCCCTGTCAAATAATAATCTGTGTCCTAAATGCACGCCATCAAATTTTCCAATCACTACAACCGTGTCCTTATGCATCACGGCATCCTTGGAACAATGAATCAAAACCATACTATCATCCTCTTATTCTTCTGACGGGTCATAAAAAATCTTAACCGGAGAATAGACATTTTTCCCTGAATCATACTGATAGATTCCCACAAATGCGCCATTTTGCTTATAAACGCGCACTTCTCCAAACATGATTTTACCATTTGGCGGAAACTGATTGCCGTTTCGAAGAAGTTTTTCGTTCTTTCCATCATCATAAAATGCCGGCATTGTTTCAAACAACTGGTCAACCGGAATGATGAAGGAATCAATTCGCTCCTCTTTCACATATTCTGCAACCTTATCCAAGGTAATACTCTGTGAAATATCAAAAAAGCTCACCCTGGTACGTACCAGACTGCTCATGCAGCCATGACAGCCCAGCTTTTCACCTATATCATGGCACAAAGCACGGATATAGGTACCCTTGGAACAATGAATCCGCATTTTCACAAACGGCAGCTTCATTTCCAAAATGTCAATATCATGAATGGTCACCTTTCTCGGCTTCCGTTCCACAACCTGACCCGCTCTTGCCAAATCATATAATTTTCTTCCGTCTACCTTAATGGCAGAATACATCGGCGGC
Source organism: uncultured Eubacteriaceae bacterium (assembly GCA_945938055.1). Classification (GTDB taxonomy): domain Bacteria; phylum Bacillota; class Clostridia; order Lachnospirales; family Lachnospiraceae; genus MGBC120314. Next base: position 5,203 of record CAMEUH010000138.1, read on the forward strand.
ACCTGGTCATATGTACCAAGGAAGGACATGACCGCCTCAAAGACCTCATTTTCACTGACTTTAACCGGCCGTCTTTCTAAAATGTTTCCGGATAAATCCTGGGTATCAGTCTCTATTCCAAGCAGCAGCTCTGCTTCATATACCTTATCCTTATCCGTCAGCATGTCACAAAGCTTTGTTCCTCTTCCAAGACATACCGGAAGCACACCTTCCGCATCCGGGTCCAGTGTCCCCGTATGTCCGATTTTTTTCTGATGCAGAATACCGCGAAGTTTCGCTACCACATCATGGGATGTAAACCCCTTTTCTTTATAAATATTGATAATTCCGTTATACAAAATTAATTAACCCCATGTTCCTTGAATTGAATTTCAAGCTGTGCGCCAAGATTATTGACAATGTCGTGCACCGTTCCCTGCATGGTACAGCCCGCAGCCTTTACATGACCGCCTCCACCAAAGAACCTGCACACACGGCTGACATCAATATAATCTTTTGCACGCATGCTTACCTTATACTCACCTTTTTTTAATTCGTACATGAAAATGGCAACCTCAACCCCCTGGGTATTGCGCAGCTGGTCAATGACACCGCCCATCTGTTTGCCATCCAGTCCGTAAAATTCCATGATTTCCATGGAAGCCGCACTATAAATGCATTTTCCCCCATAAAACAACACACTCTCCAGCATTGCCCTTCCCATAATCTGATTCTGATGATACGTCTTCGTATAAAAACCATCATCAATGATTTTGGTATGGTTAATGCCCTTATCCATCAGTCTTCCGGCAATCCGCATGGTTTCCGATGTGGTTGACTGGTACTTGAAAATACCGGTATCACAGATAATGCCTGTGTAAAGACATTCTGCCACTTCCCTTGAAATCATGGAATCCGTAAGGCTGGTATATAACAGTTCACAGGTTGAACTCAGATCCGGAACAACATAATTTTCATCTGCAAATCCGCTGTTTGCCATGTGGTGATCCATGCAGATGGTATGGGATGCCTTGGAAAGAAGCCCTCGAAATGGCTCAAATCTTCCTTCATCCCCGCAATCAAATACCACAAACAAATCATACTGCTTTTCCGAAAGCGTTGTCTTTACTTTTTCAATGTTTTTTAAGTAAGAAAACTCCTGTCCCGGCTGTTCCAGAAATAAATCCACTTCAATTTCCGGAAAATTATCCAGAATATAGTTATAAAAACCCAGTGTGGACCCGATACAGTCGCCATCCGGCCGGACATGACCGGTAATGGCAACAGATTTTACAGTTTCTAATTTTTCATTCCAATTCATCTTGTTTCACCTGCATGTTTTAGTTTGCATCTTCCTCATCCTTAAGTCCTGCTGTCACTTCATCAATCAGATGTGACATGTTGACGCCATATTCAATGGACTGGTCCAGTACAAATGTAATTTCCGGTGTGTTCCGAAGATTAATGCTTT
>CAMEUH010000139.1 GCA_945938055.1 uncultured Eubacteriaceae bacterium
AGGAAGATTTCCCGCCTTTTTTGGAAACTGCGGGCACATGGAAAATACCGTGACCGCCTGTTCCGGTATCTGTTTCGTGATAAGAAGGATTTGCTGGAACTTTACAATGCGGTGAATGGGACAAGTTATACGGATGCCGGACAGCTTGAAATCACTACGCTGGAGAATGTGATTTATTTGTCTATGAAGAATGATTTGTCGTTTGTGTTTGCGTGCACGATGAATCTTTATGAACATCAGTCAACGTTTAATCCCAATATGCCGGTACGAGGCGTATCGTATTTCGCAAGGATTTATGAAAATTACATTCAGGAAAACGGACTGGATGTGTACGGAAAACAGCCGGTGAAGCTTCCTGTGCCGCAGTTTGTGGTATTCTATAATGGAAAGAAGGATGAGCCGGATGAGAGGGAACTCCGGCTTTCAGATTTGTTTCTCCAAAAGAATCATGGTGCCAGTATGAAACCGGCGCTGGAGTGTACGGCAAGAATGATTAATATTAATCATGGTCATAGTGAAAAGTTATTGGCATCATGCCGGAGACTGGGTGAGTATGCGTATTTTGTGGCACGTGTGGAAAGCTATGTGACGGATGGAGAAGAACTTGAGGATGCAGTCCGTCTGGCAATGGATGAGTGCATCCGCAACGGAGTGATGGCAGATGTGCTGACAAAATTCAGAAATGAGGTGTATAACATGTTTTTAACGGAATATGATGAAGAGCGACATTTGAAGAATACCTATGAAGAGGGAAGACAGGAAGGACGTAAGGAAGAACAGGCGAATACGAAGCGGGAACGCCAGAGGGCAGAAATGGCGGAAAAACGTGCCCGGGAGGCGGAAGCTGAACTTCGTAAACTAAAGGAACAAATGGGAATCAAAGAGTAAGCAGAGGAAATAGAATAAAGAAAGATGAATGTGATTTGTACGGGGAACATTGGTGGTGTTATGAAAAGGAGTTATAACCATGGCAAGTTTTGAATCAACGCTTCGCGAAGTACAGGGGGCGGGACGCGGTAAAAATAATTTTAACGGACCGGAAGAGGCGACCGTAAGACGTCTTGGAAAGCGTGGGGTTATTGCGCGCCTTGGAGGGTATCTTTTGCATTTTAAGTGGCTTTTGTTTCTGGCATTGGTAATGTCCCTGGCAAGTAATCTGTTAGCCTTAGTAGGACCGAAACTTTCCGGCCTTGCCATAGATGCCATTGAACCGGGTGTGGGAAAAGTGGATTTTAGCAGAGTCTATTATTATGCGGCACTGATGGCGGTATTTTTTCTGTTTTCGTCCATATTTGCCTATCTGCTTGCTATTTTGATGATACATATCAGCCAGAAAATTATTTTTAAGATGAGAGAGGATGTCTTTGACAGTCTGGGGAAACTTCCGGTATCGTATTTTGATACGCATCAGACGGGCGAAATTTTAAGTAAGATTTCTTATGACATTGATACAGTTAATACGTCACTTTCCACAGATATTATTCAGATTCTGACCAGCATCATAACGGTAGTTGGTTCATTTGCCATGATGATTACCATTTCACCGCCGTTAATTTTGGTATTTGTGTTTACGGTTCCGCTTTCTTTTATGATTACAAAATTCCTTACAGGAAGAACCAGACCGCTTTTTAGGGCACGCTCTGCATCCATTGGACGGATGAATGGTTATGTGGAGGAAATGATAGCGGGGCATAAGACCATTAAGGCATATAATCAGGAAAAGAATGTGATTCAGAAATTTGATACGCATAATGATGAGGTGGTTGGTGCATTTTATAAAGCCGATTATTATGGAACCATGACAGGTCCAAGCGTTAACTTCATCAATAATCTGTCTCTTTCACTAATTACGGTATTTGGAGCAATTCTATTTATTAAGGGACGTATCAGTCTTGGAAATATTTCTTCTTTTGTATTGTATTCCAGAAAATTTTCCGGACCGATTAATGAGGCTGCCAATATCATGAATGAATTCCAGTCTGCTTTTGCGGCGGCAGAACGGGTATTTCGTCTTATTGATGAACCGAAGGAAGCACTGGATATCGTGGATGCCAAAGAACTGAAAAATGTTACGGGGGATGTACAAATCAAAGAAGTAACCTTTGGATATGTGCAGGAAAAGCCTGTCTTAAAGGATTTAAAACTAAATGCAAAACCAGGCAGTCTTACCGCAATTGTGGGTCCAACCGGTGCTGGAAAGACTACCATTATTAATCTGCTGATGCGTTTTTATGATGTGAATGAGGGAGCAATTTATGTGGATAATCATGAAATACGCACAGTAACAAGAGATTCCCTGCGTCAGTCTTATGCCATGGTATTACAGGATACATGGCTTTTTACGGGAACTGTTTTTGAAAACATAGCTTACGGACGGGAAGATGCTACAAGAGAAGAAGTGATTGCGGCAGCCAAGGCAGCAAGAGTACATGATTTTATTGAATCCCTTCCGGATGGTTATGACACCATCCTTACCGAGGAAGGAACCAATATTTCCAGGGGTCAGAAGCAGCTTCTTACCATTGCACGGGCAATGCTCATGGATACCAGAATGCTGATTCTGGATGAAGCGACCTCGAATGTGGACACCCGGACGGAAATTATGATTCAACAGGCAATGCGTAATCTTATGAAAGATAAGACCTGCTTTGTGATTGCGCATCGGTTATCGACCATCCGTAATGCAGATACCATTCTCGTGGTACAGGGCGGAAAAATTGCCGAACAGGGAACACATTCTGAACTGATTGCGCAGGATGGAATTTACAAAAAAATGTACTATGCCCAATTCGAGTGAAGGATAGCATATTAATCTTACTTTTCATGCGGCTGGAAATAAAAATTATGCAGAAAAAATAAAAAATCTTGCAACAGAAATCCATTTTTTAGATACTGAAAGAATGTAGGTGCTAAAAAATGGATTTTTTGTTATATTATATAAAAATCCGTTACTTACGGAAGAATCGATCGATTGGAGAAAAAACATGGATGAGAGGAAGCTTGTAATATTAGCCATTGCAGGGGAAGAAGATGCCTTTGTAAAACTTTATGAACTGTATTACACAAGGCTGTACCGCTATGCAGCATACACATTAAGGGGTGTGCATGATGCAGAGGATGCGGTGAGTGAAGCGGTGGCAGATGCTTATGCCGGCATAAGCAGATTAAAGAATCCGGATGCGTTCGGAACCTGGATTTTCCGGATTTTATCGAACAAATGTAAAGCGAAGATGCGAGAATATTACACATCTTCGGATTTGGATGTAACTGAGGTGCCGGAAGAGGCTGAAAATATCGACATGGCACTCAATCTTTCCGTGAAACAGATGTTTATGAGTTTGCCAAAGAAAGAGCGAATGGTGATAGGACTTTCCGTATTTGGAGGATATGACAGCAGGGAAATTGGGAAAATTCTTAAAATGAATGCAAGTACGGTTCGCAGTATCCGCAAGAGAACGCTGGAAAAAATGGCAAGGGAAATGAATGATTAAGAAGGGATGGGAAAATGGCAATGGATGAGAAAAAAATGATTGAAAAGCTGGATGAAAGCACAAAAGACATTACGGTGCCAAAGAAGCTTCTTCCGGAAAATATCATGAATACAATCAACGATTCAAAAAAGGGTAAAAAAGTCATTCACTTCGAATCGCTTCGAAGGAGTGGTGTGACAAAGAAACTGGCGGGTGTGGTATCTGCTGCAGCAGTTCTGATTGTGGTAGCAGTAGCAGTTTATCGGTTGCCGGCGGGAGATAAAAGTGCAGAAAATACCATGCAGTTTATGGATGCAACCGAGGCGGCAGGTGAAAGCATGGTGATTGCACAGACGGGAAATGTAAGCAGTTACGATGAGGTATATAAGGAGTTTGAAAAGCATAAGACGCCCCAGCCAAGCTGGTTTGAAAGAATTTTCTATGGAAGAGAAGAAAAATACATGCTCACAGAGGATGCAGTTTATAATGGAGCTCTGGAAATGGAAACTCAAGCTGCAGGGACTGTTGCAGAGAACATGTCATCATGGAATGAGGCGGGGGAAAGTGCTGATGCAGCGGCAGGTGCCGGTTATTCCAAGACAAATGTTCAGACAGTGGGAATCGATGAGGCGGATATCATTAAAACAGACGGGCAGTATATTTATTATGCAAGCTCTAATCTGCATACGGTAACAATTTACCGTGTAAATGGGGAAGAAACGGAAGCGGTAAAGAACCTTTATGTGGAGGAAGTTGGGGGATTAAGCGAAATTTATGTGGATGGTGACATGCTGCTTGCGGTTGGGGATTCGTATCGAAACGAAAAATACCAGATTGTACTGGCTAAATATGATATTACGGATCGTAAGAATCCTAAGCTTGTAGGAACATTTTCACAGGAAGGCAACCGTATTGAGACAAGAAAAACAGGGGATATTGTCTATGTGGTTACGGAAGTAAGAAGAAATGCAGACAACATTAAGAAAAATGTGCCGGAGACATTTATCCCAAGTGTCTGTGATAAGTTGTTGGAACCCATCGACATTTTTATACCGGATGAGACACAGGGAACGACTTATACCGTTATTTCCAGTGTGGATATCAAGGGAGATTTAAAACAGATCGATTCTGCAGCGGTACTTGGATTCAATGGAACCTTTTACATGGGAAATGAAAGCATGTATTTATATCGTACCAGATATGCCACAAGTGAGTCCGGGGAGTTCGCTTATAGTTCCGGAGAGCGTTTTACGGAAATTCGAAGGATTGATTATGTGAAGGAAAACGGACTGATTGGTGCCATAACGGAAGGAAAGGTTCCGGGTGTTGTTAAGGATACCTTTGCCATCAATGAATATCAGGGTTATCTGCGTATTATGACTACCAGTTATCCGGGTTACAGTAACAATGAATCGGTTAATAATGTATTTGTACTGAATCAGGAACTGGATATTGTGGGAAGTATTGAAGGACTGGCAAAAGGAGAGCGTATCTATTCGGCACGTTATATGGGTGATACGGCATATTTTGTAACCTATCGGGAAACAGACCCGCTGTATTCCGTGGATTTGTCCAATCCGGAAAGCCCGAAAATCATGGGAGCCTTAAAGATTCCTGGATTCTCAGAGTATCTGCATGCATATGGGGATAACCTGCTGCTTGGAATTGGAATTGAGCAGATTCCGGATAAAGATGGATGGAATACGGATTATATCAAGCTTTCCATGTTTGATACCACAAATCCTTATGATGTAACGGAAAAGAATAAGATGATCTTAAATGATGCGAATGATTCCATGGCATTATATGAGTACAAGGCAGTCATGATTGATCCGCAGAAGAATCTCTTCGGATTTGTGACGGAAAGTTATGGAAATCGGACAAATGGCACTTCAAATAAGGACTGTTATCGTATCTTTACTTATACGGATTCCGGCTTTGTGGAGTTAGTAACTCATGAAGTGGAGAAGGGGGATGTATATGGTACAAGAAGTGTTTATATTGGAGATTATGTGTATATTGTGAATGAAAACGGAGTAACAGTATATTCCATTGCAGAAAGATAACTTGCATTTTTTAATAAGAACTTTTATAATAAAAGGACTAATGTGGATGATTAGTCCTTTTTTTCGTATAAGGCTTATGGGATAAAACCGGTAAAGATGGCTGTACGGATAAAAGAAAGCATGGCAGATGAACAGGGAAAGCAGGTGCGGCAATGACAGATGAGCAGATTTTGAATAAGAAAGTCCGGTGAAGGCTCCGGCGGATTTTACCAGTCCGGAAGAATTGTATGACGAGTTAATCAAGAGTATTAAGAAATATCGTCCGAATACGGATTTAAGCATCATTGAGAAAGCTTATAACATAGCAAAAAAGGCTCATGAGGGACAGTTAAGAAAGTCGGGCGAACCATATATCATTCATCCGATTTGTGTTGCCATTATTCTGGCCGAACTGGAACTGGATAAGGAGACGATTGTTGCAGGACTCTTACATGATGTAGTGGAAGACACGGTTATGACCAGCGAGGATGTAGCAAGGGAATTTGGTGATGAAATTGCACTTTTGGTGGATGGCGTAACCAAGCTGACCCAGTTAAATTATTCTGCTGATAAAGTGGAACTTCAGGCTGAGAACCTTCGAAAGATGTTTCTTGCGATGGCAAAGGACATCCGTGTTGTCCTTGTAAAGCTTGCAGACCGTCTTCATAACATGCGTACCATGCAATATCAGAAGCCGGAAAAACAAAAGGAAAAGTCTCGCGAAACGTTGGAAATCTATTCTCCGATTGCAAGCCGTCTTGGTATTTCCAAAATTAAGGTCGAACTGGATGACCTTTCCATGAAATACCTTATGCCGGATGTTTATAATGAACTGGTAGAAAAAATCAGTTTAAGCCAGAAGGAAAGGGAAATTTTTATTAACGGCATTATCAAAGAGGTAAAGATGCATATTGATAATGCAGGAATTGAAGCAGAGATTGATGGCAGGGTTAAGCATTTTTTCAGTATTTACCGTAAGATGGTAAATCAGAATAAGACTCTGGACCAGATTTATGATATTTTTGCGGTTCGTATCCGTGTGGAGACCGTGAAGGACTGTTATGCGGCACTTGGTGTCATTCATGAAATGTATAA
>CAMEUH010000140.1 GCA_945938055.1 uncultured Eubacteriaceae bacterium
TAAAAACATCACAATTCTGTCATTGAGTGACATTACAAAGTTCTCCACATGGCAGTTCAGAAACCCAAAGATAAACAAAGCAAGAAATCCCCATGCCACAGTACTTTCCAGACAAAGAACCCCTTTATAATTAAACTTCTTATCGGTATAATCCCACCATACTTCACCAAACAGCTTGTTCATTACCACTGCGGTCAGGTATTCAAAGATTGTTGCTCCAATCGCACCTGCCAGATAAAGTAAAACATAATTATCCTGTATTGGTTTAAAAATATTAAATGCAATAAAGGTTCCGAATCCATAAATGACGCAAAACGGCAACTTTGCAAATCCACGATTTTCCCAATATCCCTTTTCTTTACGAATGACAACACATTCCATTGCCCATCCAAAAAAGCTGTAAATAAAAAACCAAACTACGAGCTGGAATATATTCATGCCATGAAAATAATAATCTAACATCTTGTTCCCACCTAATCATTATAAAATTCTTTGACAAATTATTAAAAATATTCCCACAATAATAAATAATATAACAAGTAACTGATTTTTTCAACCCCTATTTATTGAATCAGCATTCCAACAGCATTTTTCCAGCCTTCCACCAGCTCATTCCGACGACCTTCATCCATCTGTGGTAAAAATTCGCGTTCTTTTTTCCAGATATTCTTAAGGTTCTCCTTGTCCTCCCAGAACCCGGTTGTAAGTCCGGCAAGAAATGCTGCTCCAAGAGCAGTTGTTTCAACCGTCTGAGGCCGTTCTACTGTCGTTCTTAAAATATCAGCCTGAAACTGCATCAGAAAATTATTTACAGAGGCGCCTCCATCCACCTTAAGGGATTTCAGGCGAATGCGGGAATCCATCTCCATTGCCGTAAGCAGATCGTTCACCTGATAGGCAATCGCTTCCAGTGCCGCACGCACAATATGATTTCTTCCTGCCCCTCTGGTAAGTCCCGTGATGATACCTCTCGCCCTCTGATTCCAATATGGTGCACCCAGTCCGGCAAATGCAGGAACAATATACTCCCCGCCGGTATCCTGAACCTTTTGGGCAATTTCTTCTGTCTCTGCTGCACTTCTTACCAGCATCAGTTCATCCCGAAGCCACTGGATTACGGCACCTGCCACAAACACGCTTCCCTCCAGCGCATACTCCGCATTTTTTTCACAGGTTGCCGCAAGGGTAGTCAGAAGTCCGTTTCCACTTCGAACCAGTCGATTTCCCGTATTCATCAGCATGAAGCAGCCTGTTCCATATGTATTCTTTACCTCACCAGCCTCAAAACAGCACTGTCCAAAAAGTGCCGCCTGCTGATCCCCTGCCACACCGGCAATTGGGATAGAAGCCCCTCCTGTGAGTGTTTCATCTGTATAACCGAATAGATTTCCGGACGGAAATACCTCCGGAAGCATGGAACGCGGAATATCAAAATATTCCAATATTTCATCATCCCAGTCCAGCTTCTCAATATTATAGAGCATGGTTCTGGAAGCGTTGGTATAATCTGTTGCAAAAACCTTTCCTCCGGTCAGTTTATACATCAGCCATGTATCTACTGTTCCAAAAAGAAGTTTTCCCTCTTTTGCGCGTTCTTTTGCTCCTTCTACATGATCCAGAATCCATCGGATTTTCGTTGCCGAAAAATATGCATCCGGAATCAGTCCCGTCTTGGCACGTATCACATCGCCAAATCCTTCTGCATTTAACTGGTCAATCATATCCGAGGTGCGTCTGCACTGCCACACAATGGCATTATAAACCGGCTTTCCCGTATCTTTATCCCAGACAACCGTTGTTTCCCGCTGATTTGTAATTCCAATCGCAGCAATTTCTTCCGCCTTACAGGAAATCTTACTCATTGTCTCCGAAAGCACGCTAATCTGCGAGGACCAGATTTCCACCGGATCATGTTCCACCCATCCCGGTTTTGGATATACCTGTGTAAATTCTTTCTGTGCCATGCTGCAAATCATTCCATTCACATCAAACAGAATACAGCGTGAACTTGTTGTTCCCTGATCCAGTGCCATCACATACTTCTTTTCCATGCCAACACCTCGCATTTTCATGTCATGAACTATAATTGTTATTATAAGCCAAAAATTTCCTTCACAGACTGTTCCACACGTTTGCAGGAACCTCCTGCGATTTCCTTTAACTTATCCTTTGCCGTCTCCATGGCATAACCACAGCCAACCGTTTCAAACATCCCCATATCATTGTAACTGTCTCCAAAAGCTATGGTTTCTTCCTTTTTTATGCCGAATTTATCCATCAATGCCTGAATCCCCACGCTCTTATTCACGCCCGGTGCGGTAAATTCCAGCCACTCATTTGCCGAATAAATGACTTCAAAATCCCGGGACCATTTGTTAAGGAAATAATCCTCTACCTGTGCAATCCCTTTTTTATTATATATGCCGACTTTCAGATAGTCTTCACCGATATTTTTAAAGGTATTGATTACATTGACATTATTAAAACAGGTTTCACGAATTTTTAAATCATAGGACTCATCCTTCGGTTTCATGTATGCAATAAATTCACCATATACCAAAAACTCACAATCCGGCTTCATTTCTACATCATATAGCAGTTCTTCTGCTTTGTGGCGGTCCATGGAAGATTTCAGGACATTTTTCCCATGATATACGGTCAGTGCACCATCACTGCAAACCAATGCAATCTTGTCCATGACTGGTTCAAAAAGATGCTTTAATTCGCAATAAGGCCTGCCGCTTGCAATCACAAACAGCACGCCCATATCGCTCACCGCATCAATAACGTCAAATGCCTCCTGACTGATTTTGTTCTCTCCACGAGCCAGCAGGGTTCCATCTACATCACTTGCGATTAATTTAATCATAAATTCTAAAATCCTTTGTCTAATTCATTATCATGGTATCTTACAGAGATGCTTCCAGCGTCTTACGAATTGCCTTAATAAATTCTTCGCTGTTTAATACTACAGGATTTGGAAGCTTTGTAATAATAGCAAGGTCGTTCGTCATTTCACCATTTTCAATGGTATCAATACATGCCTTCTCAAGCTTGTCTGCAAATCCGATTAATTCCGGAAGCTGATCCATCTCGCCTCTCTTTCTTAAGGCACCGGTCCATGCAAAGATTGTTGCAATCGGATTCGTTGATGTCTTCTCACCCTTTAAATATTTATAATAGTGTCTCTGTACCGTTCCATGCGCTGCCTCATACTCATAATTGCCTTCCGGAGAAACAAGCACGGAAGTCATCATGGACAATGAGCCAAATGCCGTGGCAACCATGTCAGACATTACATCACCATCATAATTCTTACAAGCCCAGATATATCCTCCCTCAGAACGGATTACTCTTGCTACTGCATCATCAATCAGTGTATAGAAATATTCAATTCCTGCTTCCTTAAACTTATCTGCATATTCTGCATCAAAAATTTCCTGAAAAATATCTTTAAACGTATGGTCATACTTTTTGGAAATCGTATCCTTCGTTGCAAACCATAAATCCTGTCTGGTATCCAATGCAAAATTAAAGCAGCTTCTCGCAAAGCTTTCAATGGAACTGGTAAGATTATGCATACCCTGAATAATACCTGCTCCCTTGAAGTTATGAATCAGTTCACGTGTTTCAGTTCCATCTTCCGCAGTATATACCAGTTCTGCCTTGCCTGCACCCGGAATCTTCATTTCCGTTCCCTTATAAACATCGCCATAGGCATGTCTTGCAATGGTAATCGGCTTCTTCCAGTTTGAAACATATGGCTCGATTCCCTTTACAATAATCGGCGCACGGAAAACAGTTCCATCAAGAATTGCACGAATCGTCCCATTCGGGCTCTTCCACATTTCCTTCAGATTGTATTCCGTCATTCTTGCAGCATTCGGAGTAATGGTTGCACACTTAACCGCAACACCATACTTCTTGGTTGCATTTGCAGAATCCACCGTTACCTGGTCATTCGTTTCATTTCTGTATTCCAGACCCAGGTCATAGTATTCTGTCTTCAAATCAACGAATGGCAACAACAGTTCATCCTTAATCATCTTCCAGAGAACTCTGGTCATTTCATCTCCATCCATCTCAACAAGCGGTGTCGTCATTTTAATTTTTTCCATAAACTTATCCTCCTAAATCTACAAGAATGCTAAAATTTGTCTCTATTTTATAATAAATTTAGGTATTTGTAAACTATTCATGACCGATGTGGCATAGGAAATCTAATATTACTTCAGGGCAATAGTAATCATCCACTATTTTTTGCAAAAAATTAGAGGGCACCCCTCAAGTCATTTCATGACTTTTGGGACACCCTCTTTATCCTTTTACAATCTAGTTATGTCCTTCAATCTTGTTATATCACTTTTCAATACCATAATTCCCATATTTATCTCCTTTCCCATCTCAATCTTAACTCACCTTTAGCTTATCACTCTTAGAAAAATTTGTAAACTACTTTTTGAGTAATGTTATCATGTAACCAGCTCCAGGAAGTGACCAATCTCTAAATGAAATTCTTATTGTGTCAGATACACTTTGTATTACATTATATTCTTTATCTGATGGTGGAAAATAAAATGCCGTGTAAGCATCGCCTCCTATCTCCCAATTTTCTTTTTGATTGCTATCTGGTTTCACAATTATAGTATGCTCTAATACCTTACATGGATGATTGACTTTATATGATTGGATAATATCATAATCTGGTATTTCGTATTCATATACGATATGTATCTCATTCCATAAGCATTTATTCAATTCATACTCAAATGTCACTTCATATTTGTACAATGAATGTGACTTACCTTCAATGCTTACAATGTTCAGGTAATTATTCGCCTCTTTTTCATCTAAGCATATTTTTCCATCTGCATTACTTATCTTGTTCCCATAAACAATCTTAAACTGTTTTATAGAAAATTTCTCCTCTAATTCTTCTTTTGTTAAAGAATCTGTCGGATGAATAATGGAAACGCCAAAACTTATTTTATTGTCCAATGCATATTTATTAATAATTTTAAATTCAAACTCTGCTCTCTTCTTAAATACTTTTTTATCCGCATCATGTGTTATGATATATGTAACTTTATTATAATCATAATAAACACTTTTACATGATTTCAGCAATTCGTTTTCCAAAACATATACTGAATTATTTAGATCATTAACCGTCATACCATCCACACAACTACGTTTTACAACAAGTTGCTTATTAACTTCATTTAATCTATCCAAGCTGAAGTTCTCAAATGGAAAGTCTCCTCTCACAATTTTATCGACTGATGCCTTTACCACATTAGTAATTGTACTTACTTCTACCAAGACAGAAACTAATCCTGCGGATAAACATGTTAATCCCAAATTTCTTGTAATACTTTCAAATGGATCTGCTATTTTTTGTAGTATCTCATACTGTGAAGATTCTAAATCGATAAACGACAATGCAAATAATGCTATTCCGACAAATAATAATAATTTTGTAAGAAAAGAGACGCTAAGAGTTGCATCTATTTTCTCTGAATTTGCTTTTTTGCGTACCCTCATACCCTTGTACCCCCTTGTATTTTTTATTATAAGCTTAATAAAGCTTCAAACACAGTATTGGAATAGAAACCACTACCCACAATATTTAATGTATATCCTTCGTCTGTCACTACTAATTTATTCTTCCACCGAAGACCTTATTGAAAACAATACATTCAGGAAATCATGGATTCCTGCCAAATAAATAATGTGAATACTTGGCAGAGACTGCCAGAGTGTACTAACGCACAAAGAATATTCATATTGAAAATTATAATCCATGAATGGTAATCTGTCAACGGATTTTCCATCAAAAATGCAAAAATGCCCCAACATCCCTGTCACATCACAAATCAGACATAACGGGATGATTGGAGCATTGAAATTCATTGCACTATATTTTCCTTGGTACCATCACTTCTAATTCAGACCAAATCCTTCCAGAATTTCTGCAAATTCCAGTGAATTTGCAAATCCATCCAGTACCTTCTCGCTGTCTTCCTCACCAGATTTAAGTACACCTACCCAACCAGAAAGACCATCGTCATCTGCTTCTCTTCCCATGAAGGTACGGTACAGAACCTTGACATATTCCTCATCGCTAAGACCTTTACCCACAAATTCATCGGAGAAGATAAAGCACTTCGCAACATTCGTCGGGGTATCATCCTGTGTAATGATAACGCGGGACGAGGCCGGAGGGCCTGCCGGGTCATATGGTCTTCCCATTGCCTTCGTGTAGCATCGGGCTACAAACTGTGTGATATCCGCATTCTGGTTATGGTATTCATTGACTGCATTCGCAAATGCTTCCACATCCTCAACCTTTCCAAGATTAATGCCGTATTCCTCACAGATACCCACATACTCCGGTGATAATACAAATCCTTCAAATACCTTTTCGCGTCCCACGCCTGCATCCAGCTGCTCTAACCATGCATTCTTTCCGCCTTCGTCAGATGCTCTGTCCATAAAGGTATTATATAGAATTTCTACAAATTCTTCATTGGAA
>CAMEUH010000141.1 GCA_945938055.1 uncultured Eubacteriaceae bacterium
TCCTTGGAAGAGAGGCTGACCCGGCAGGACTTGAAGCATGGGTAAATACTCTTGTCACAGGTGAGAATGACAGAGAAACAATTCTGGATGGTTTCGTAGATTCAGGAGAATTTGCAGAAATCCTTACAGAGTTTGGTCTTGCAGATTAATAAGCAATTAATCAGTAATTTTGGCAGGCGGTCTTCGGACCGCCTGTTTTTGTTTTCTATTGACAACTTTCCCTATTAGCACTATAGTGTTAACAGGCAGGTAAATATCTCATAATCGGCGTTGCCGTTTCTTAGAATTCTACAATTCTTGTTTATGAATGTGTCCTTGCCGGATATCAAATAACAACATGGCAGGGATAACAATATTAAAGTGCAGTTATTTGCAGTCGTTTCCAAAAGTGACAAATAAATCAAAGTAAGGAGGAGGTGGCAGATATGTGTCAGGCATTAGAGGATTTGATTTATGACAGCAGGATGGAGGGCATCAGCCAGGGTATCAGTCAGGGCGAAAACCGTCTTGGAAAACTAAACCTTGTGCTGATTGCGGCAAAAAAGTATGAAGAATTGGAAAAGGCATCAAAGGATGGGGAATATCGTCACAGATTGTTTGAGCTGTATGGAATATGATATAATGAGTATGTGATAGACGCATAAAGTTCCCAATAAAACTCAAAGGAGAGACCATGACGAAACCAACAAACAAAACTAAAAAATTCATTCTTGAAGGCTGTATTCTGCTATTTCTGTTTGTTGTCTGGTGTATGATATGTATAGGATACCAGAAACAGGGAGAAATTCTTATATTGAATAAAGATGATTCTGTCAGTAATATTGTGTTTTCGGTGGAGGTAAATGGACAAAATATTCACGCCCATTCAGAGGGTGCTACAGTTTATCTGTTTCTTCCGTCTTATGTGCAGACAAACAGGATGAAGGTTGATGAATCAATAGAGGGAGTCTGGATTGATGATGAGGAGATAAGCAGAAGCTGGAAATTCCAATATGATACCCCATATTCCTGCAAGGTTGAGGATATGGGAGAGGTACTGGAATTCTGGCTGATGGTCAAAAAGTCTCAGAATCTGAACAGTATTTTTATTCAGACGGAAAGCGGCTCCATGATGCAGGTATGGAGCGGTAAGGAATATCGTGAAGCGGGGAGTGCGCTGATGCTGGATGAAAAAGGAAATATCGTATATAATGGTGGACTGGAATATATTAAGGGACGCGGTAATTCTACCTGGAATGAGGCGAAAAAGCCATATACCATCAAGCTGGAGAAAAAGTCATATCTATATGGAATGGGAGAATCTAAGAAATGGCTGTTGCTGGCGAATGCCGCTGAACCATCCAAAATTGCCTATAAGCTTTCCATGGACATGGCAGAAGCACTCGGAATGGTAGAAACCTCCCGGATGGAATGGGCAGACCTTTACCTAAATGGAAACTATGCAGGAAATTATCTGATTTGTGAACCGGTAAGTCTTGACAAAATAGATGCAGCAGGACAGGACCTTGAGGAATTGAACGAAAATCTGAACGGAGATTTGTCTGCGCTCGTTCCGGTTACTGCTGATGGGTATAAGGCGTTTAAAATGGAATTTAATCCGGATGATATCAGCGGAACTTATCTGATTGAAAAAGATGTGGAAGGGTATTATGGGCAGGAAAATAGTGGATTTGTGACAGACGATGGAAATTATTTTTCCCTAAAGTATCCGGAAAATGCTTCCTGTGAACAGGCAGAGTACATTCGAAGTGTAACGCAGAAGGTAGAGGAGCTCTTAAAGGAGCAGGATGAAGAAGTCTTTTCTTATCTGGACAAGAAATCCATGGCGTTACATTATCTGGTGGATGGCATTACCGGGAATGGTGACATGGGCGTTACCAGTCTGTATTTTTATAAAAAGCAGGGAGATGACATGTTATATGCAGGACCCGTGTGGGATTATGACCGCTCTTTTGGACATTTTGACTGGGTCATTTATGACCCGGACAAGGAAATGAGTGAATACCGCCAGAGTGAGATGATAAGTTGGATTTCTTATCTGGAGGAAAATGAGGAATTCATGGATACATGCAGGCAGTTGTATGCAGAGAGGGTGCGGGCGTATGTCGTGGAGCTGGTGGAACATGGAGTCGATGAATATGCAAAAAAGCTGGAACAGTCTGTGCAGATGGATGGGATTCGCTGGTCTGACCAGAAATCATATTATGAGTCCTTTGATGCCAATGTGCGTTACCTTAAATTCTATCTGTGTGAAAGAATTCGCCTGTTTGACCGGAAATTTGGATATGAGGGGCAGGATGTCCCGGAATTTGTGGGAAACGGAAGCACTCATCAGGTAACAGTTCTGTATGGTGATGAGGAGCAGGTATTCACCGTGGAAGACGGGGAGTGCTTTCCTGAACCGTGGGAGGTTGATGCAGGTGTTTATCTGGGATGGTTTGATTCGGATTCCTGGATTTGCTACAATTCCAAACTTCCAATTCTGGAAGACATGGTTATTGAGGCACTGACAATTGATTAGTGAACCGGGAGCATATGGAAAGAGTATGCTCCCGGTTTTGTTTTCCAAGAAAAAACTCGATATGTGCAACATGTACAAAAGAGAGCAAGAAAGCAAACGAAAAATCACAAAAGACACAAATATTCTGGACGGATTACCTGATTTATGCTATTATATGAGCTAATAGTAGATGAAAAATCTACATAGTAAATCATCATTAAAGGAGGAAAACGAAATGAAGTTTAGCTTAAAGAAAGCTAAGAAAATCACTTCACTGGTACTGACATTTGTCATGATGCTGGGACTGGTTGAAGGAATTACTTTAGGTGCTTTTGCGGTTAATGTAAAAGCAGATGAATTCGTAGATGGATTCACTGCAGCAAGCGCTGAAGCAACTGTATCATATGTATATGATTTTGATACACATTTTTCAGCAGCACCAGCAAGTCCTTATGAAGCAGGTAATTTTTCTTTTTATGCTGGTTCGTATCATGGTGCCGGATATCAAAGTGGCTATGGTATTGAGGCAAAGTCTGGTAATCAGCTGACATTTAAGGTTGCAGGGGACTGTGATATTGTCTTTGGCGGCGATAATAATAGTACCTGTACCAATTTGAAAGCAACCAGTTCAACAGGAACTGTAAGTCCTGCAACACAGACTACAATTACAGGCGGACATGCGACTTTGGATAATGTTAAGGCAAAAGGGGCCAATACATATGTTTATCGCTATACAGGTTCTGCAGGCACTGTTACATTTGAGCTTGACCCTGGTTATACAGGTTCTGGCCCAACAAAGGCATATATTGCATATGTCTGCGTGATTCCTGTAGTAGACGAACCTGTAGCAATTCTTACAGACGATTTATCCGTTGATTTGGGTGATAACGCTTATAGTACTGTAAGCAGTGAAGACATCAAGCTTAAAGAAGATGGTTCTGTAGTATTGACAGGTGTTGCAAGCTATCATAGTCCAGGTTATGGCGTGCAGTTTCAGGGAAGCAAACTGATTATGAATGTTCCGAAAGCCAAAGATGTTAAGATTGTCATGAAGCTATCTGCATTTGGAGCTGGAACGACGTTACTGGCAGAGTCATCAGATGCAACAGGTACTTTTGGATGTTCCGGAATTGCAGGATTAAAGCTGGATGGAGCAACAACGTGGAATGCAGACAAGACGGAAGTCACAGTTGATTATACGGCAGGAAGCAGCACGGAAGATTATGTAACGTTGACGTTTACCTTTGGCAGTGCAGTAACAGCATATATGGGAACTGTGAACATTACATTAACTGACCATGTGGAACCGGATACATCAAAGGTTGATGTATGGGATTTTGGTATGGCAGAAGAAAATACATCGCTTTATGCTAATCACATTACAAAAGATACCTATATCGCCATGAAGACTGCAGGAGCATTAGGATATTCGACTACAAAGAGCGGTTACAGAATTAATTATGCAGGTACATACTATGTGGATGATCTTGGAATTGTTATTGGTGGTACAGGAAATAATGATTATCTCTACTGTGCAACAGATGTAAAGGTTGATGATACGAGCATTTTGTCAGGAACAGCAAAGTCGGGGTACATGGATGTGACTTATGCGGCAAATAACCTATTTGGAGCTTATACATCAACGGGTGTATATATGCCGAATGGAGCCGGATCGGATACAAGAAGGGCGTTAGCCATTAAATGTAATGCAGGTGATGTGGTTACGATTTATGTAACGGGACAGGATGGAGCCGGTAAGGCCGGACTTCTGACTCCGGGTGGAGCAACTGTTGAAGTAGATATACCGGATAGATCAGGTTCGCCGGAACCACTTACGTTTATTGCGACAGAAACCGGAACCTATACGTATTTCTCAAAAGTAAAGAAGCCGCAGTATCACAGGGTTGTCAGAGTTCCTGCAATTAATGTGGGAGGTGCTGTGGACTTAGGCGGAGCCAGCCTGTCAGGTTATGGTCTTAAGTTTGTAAATACCACAACGGAAGACGAATTTATTGCCACGGTGAATGCAGATAATACATATAGTGTTAAACTTGCAGAAGGATATTCCTATGATGTCATTATTACAGATGCTTTGGGATATGCAATAACAGCTGAAACGAAGACGCTTGAATTAAAGACATTAGCAACGGATATTTTAGGGGTTGCCAAGAATCTTTCTGTTGAGGCAGTTCCGGTTAGTACTGTTACAGGTTCTGTAGAAGGATTTGTTGATGATTATCCGGTAACCTCTTTGGGAATTCGTTTCGTTGGAGAAAATGTAGACCCGGTAACAGCAGTAGTTAGTGGCAGTTCCTGGGAAGCAGTTCTGATGAATGATGTTGATTATTCTGTAGAACTGACAGGTGCAGATGATTATCTGGTAAATACCACGGTCAATACTGCAAATGGTGTTACAGGTGTAGTGTTATCTGCAACCCTTAAGACATTTTATAATGTAACCGGTAAGATTATCACATCTGACGGAAGTGAGAATCCGGTAAGCAAAGTAACATTTACGAATAAGGAAGGATATGCATATTACTTTAATGTAACAGATGGAAAATATGCTGCTAAGCTGAGAGATGGTGATTATACCACCACAATTACAACGTCAGCCGGAACAACCTCTGATCACGTTAAGGTAGATGGTGCGGCTGCAACCAATGATGTTTATGTAGTATTGCCAAAAGACACCTCAACTGTCCCATACAAAGCTACATTGGACGTTGGTGTGAATGAAGAATTTAAGACAATTAATAGTGCGTTAGAGTATGTGGGAAGAATGGAGAATACCAAGAGCAGAACTGCGGCTGAAACAGTAACTCTTAACCTTAAGGATGCTGTATATCAGGAGCAGGTTGATGTGGATTATCCATATGTAACATTTAAGAGTGAATTACCGGGTGGTTCTGTGATTACCTGGTATTATGGAATTGGTTACAGCTATTATAGTGTCGGTTCGGATGGACGTAAGTATGATGTTGAACGGGCATATGATAAGTATAACACCACAGAAATTGGGACAAACTGGGGAGCGACAGTTCAGTTAAATAAGAATGCCACAGGATTTAATGCAGAAAATGTTACGTTTGAAAATTCCTTTAACTACAGAGTAACCGATGCAGAGATTGCGGATGGGGTTTCTGTTGGAACAAAGAATGCAACTGCGGACAGAAGTGCGGTAGGCTTTGATCCGGTTGCATATGGTTCCAAAGAAAGAGCCTGTGCATTATTTGTAAACTATTCCGATCAGGTTGAATTTTTTAACTGTAAGTTCTTGAGTAGCCAGGATACAATCGGTACGGCTAAGGATAAGGAAAATGTATACTTTAAGAACTGTCTCATTGAAGGTACAACAGATTTCATTTGTTATGATGGAAATGTTGTATTTGATGAATGTACATTAAGCCTGTATGGATATTCTGATAGTACCAATGGAAGTGTTATTACGGCAGCAAAGGATACGGCAGGCGGATATTTGTTCCTGAATTGTAAGATTGTAAAATCCGAAAGATTGGGAGAACATGAAATTGGTGCAGCATTATTAGGAAGACCTTGGGGACCGGGAGCTACTGTTGCATTTATTAATACCGAAGTGGAAGATGCATCTTATATTGCTGCCGGGGGCTGGACGGAAATGAGTGGTGCATTACCGGAAAATGCTAATTTCTCAGTCTATAACTTATATGTAAAGGGTGGAAATAAGATTGATACTTCTGCATTTAAGAGTAAGACGTTAACGAGTGATGAGGCGGCAACATATACGGTATTAGGACATTTTACAGATAATTGGGTACCGGATTATTATTCAAAGGTGTTGAATCCGACTTATGCGATTAAGGTAGCGGATTCTGAAAATGGTACAGTAACTGCTTCCAAAGAATCTGCGAAGGAAGGCGAAGAGATTACTCTTACGGTAACTCCTGCAGAAGGCTATGTACTAGATACATTAACCGTTAA
>CAMEUH010000142.1 GCA_945938055.1 uncultured Eubacteriaceae bacterium
CACATTTCCAAAGGCATCCTTTATGCCCGTGTTCCGGTTGCGTTCATCATAGGTGTATTCCGTTCTTGCGCCGGTTACCGAGGTGGTTGCGGTTACATTGGAAACAGCATCATACTCGTAGCTTTCCCTTGTTCCGTCAGCGTATGTCTTTAAGACAAGGCGGTTTAACCTGTCATACTCCATGGTTATGGTGAGACCATTCCGGCTGGTTGCCGTGATGTTGTTCATGTTGGCATCATAGGTGAAGGTCTCACAGGTCTTGTCCGGGTAGGTGACCTTTGTAAGGTTGCCCAGGTCATCATACTCATAAACAGTCTTTCTTCCCTTTTCATCATAGGACGCCGTCCGGTTGCCGTTCTTATCATACTGGTACCGGGTGATTTTCCCCGCATTGTCGGTACTGCTTGTTAATTCCCCGGCATCATTGTAGCCATAACGGCTTGTGAAGGTGAGTGTCTCCCCGTTTTCCTCCCTGCTGATGGTGATGGAGGTACAGTTCCCCCTGGAATCATACCGGTAAGATGCCGTGTCTCCCGTCCCGTTGGTGGTCGAAACCACATTTCCATTCTGGTCATAGGTTGCCGTCTGGAACACGCCGATGGAATCCGTGATTCCGGTCAGGCTGCCGTCATCCGCATACTGGTACTCCGTCCGGTTGCCTTCTGCATCCGATACGGAGGTAATACGCTCCCTGTCATCATAGGCAAAGGACATCAGGGTGGCATCCATTGCTTTGATTTCAGACACCTGGTTTGCCTGGGTATAGGTGCTTTCTGCCACAGTTCCGTCTGCCGCAGTAATTCTGGTAAGATTTCCGGACCCGTCATATTCATAACAGGTCTTATGCCCCAGGGCATCCTCCGTCATCAGAAGATGATTGTTCTCGTCATACTCATTTCTGGTGGCATTGCCGTATGCATCCACCATTCTTATGATATTCCCGTTGTCATCATAAGTGTAAATGGTGATGTTTCCCATCCTGTCCGTGACGGTCTGGGTCCTGCCTTCGATGTCATAGCCGCACTCGATGCGCTTTCCGTCCGCATCCGTGACTGCCACCAGTCTTCCGTTTTCATCATACTCGTTCCGGGCGGCCGCAATGCCCATCGGGTCCACGATTTCAATCAGGTTGTGGTCATCATCATAGACATAGCTCACCGTCCGTTTCGCCGGGTCGGTCACGGACGCAAGGTTTCCGGCTTCATCATATGCATAACCGGTGATTCTGTTGTACGGGTCTCTCACCTGCGTGATGCGTCCCTCTTCATCCCTTGTGATTTTAAGGCTTTTTCCGTTGTCGGCATGGTACCCGTTTTTATCCACGGTAATGCGGATTCCGGATGGTGTCACTATTCCGGTCACGCCTTTTTTCTCGCTGAAATATACCTCTGTTCCGTCTTCCTGTGTCAGCCGGAATTCGATGTCCTCATACATCTGTTCATCGTAGAACAGAAGCTGGTTCGTGTACACGTGTGCGGTGGTGTCCGTAACAAACTCCAGTTTTGTCTTCTTACCGGTAACACATTCAAATCCCAGCTTCACCTCGTAGATTGGAATCACGTCCTTTTCTTCCGGCGTGATGGTTAACCGGAAGCGGTCGCTGGTTCCGTTTCCATAGTCGATGATGACGTCATGGCAGAGGGTCTGACAGATTTTAAAGTGGCTGTTAAAATAGTTTCCCGTCTGCTCCATTGCATAACCATCCGTAAGCCGGCTGGTCTCATGCAGGGTCATTCCCGTAAGTCCCAGGGTCCAGCCATAGCCGAAATCCCCCTGCTTTTTGTTTGCTGAGCTGTAATAACGGTTTACGTTCACGGTTGCCCCGGCAAGGTATGCAGTTGCATCCGTAAAGCCAAGGAACACAGCTCCCGGCTTGTATCCGCCGTCCACCAGACAGGTTCTTGTGGTACGGATGCGGTTGCCTGACGTGTCAACTGCGGTAAGCCGTATTTCATAGACACCGTTGGCAAGCAGGGTTGTGTCAAACCATGCAAGTTCCCCTTCCTCCACCGGTTCTGTTCCTTCTGCAATGGCTGTGAATTCCTTGTCGCCCTGCAGGCGGTATTCCACCGAATAATAGGAAAGACCGGTCTCGTCATGAACCGTTCCCGTAATCCACGTTGGCACCGTGAGGACGGTTTCCGCTTCCGGCAGAAGGAATTCTGCCACCGGGGCGGTGGTATCCGTCTTGTCCGGCTGGTCTGGCTGTACAGGCTGGTCTGCATCTCCCATTACGGTCTCTGTTCCCGCCTGAACTTCCTCATTCTCCGTTGTCCCCACGGTTATTTTTTCTTCTGTGGTCTGACTGTATTCCAGCGCAAATGTTACATTTCTTCTGTTTCCTGTTCCGTCTGCTGCACTGATTCGAATGGAATAGGTACTGCCGGACTCCAGTTTACTTACAGGAATCTGTCCGAGAAGTTTCTCCGTGTTTTCTCCCATTCCACTGGCAATCAGTTCATATTCCTCTGCGTTTTCTTTCTGGAATGTAACCTCATATGTGCTTTTTCCACTATCATCTGTGATGAGCCCATAAATCTGCACGTCCTGCCCGTCTTCACTAAGTAAAACACACGGTTCATGAATCTCCGGACAATTTGTGTCCTGCTTTAAAACCGGAACATGTTCTCCCGTGGTGCTCTCTGTCACCCGGTACTCAAACCTGCAGACTGCCGTTGCCTTCAGACCGCCTTCCGTTTCCACGGTGAGTTCTGCCTGATAGTTTCCACTTTCCAGTCCCTTCGTGGAAATCATGGCCTGCATGTCATCTGCCGTGATTTCTACAGGATTTCCCTTTTCATCCACACAGGTAAATTCATGGCTCTTTACCGTATCATTGGTTTCTATCTGACCTGACAGCAGGATGTTTTCGCAATCCTCGCTGATTGCTGCCCCGGTAAAGGATACTGTAAGTGTTATTTTCTTCCCTTCTTCCCGGGTGACGGTAAAGGTTACGATGGTGAAAGCTTCGTTTCCTGCCACATCCGCCGCCTTAAGACGTGCTTCATAAGTACCTTCTTCCAGTCCTGATAATTCCAGTTCCCCAATCAGTTCTTCCTCAACTGCCTTTGTTCCTGAGGCAAGTTTTACATAGTCCTCACCAGCAGGGCTGCCGTCTTCTCCCAGCTTCCGGTATTCCAGGGTGTATTCCTTCAGCAAATGATCATCCGTTGCCGTTCCAACAAACTGCAGGATTTTTTCTGCCTCACTGCCCTCTTTTTCTGATACCTTAAGAGCAGTTTCCGGTGCCGTCACGTCTGAATCACGCACCTCAAGGAAAATGGTCTTCTCACTCCTGTTTCCCGACAGGTCCTTTGCCACCGCACGCACTGTCACGTTCCCTGCTTTTTCCGGAGTGTAATTTACATATCCAGAACCATTTCTTGCATACTTCCCATTCACATATATCTGGAAAATATCTACGCCATTTTCATCCTCCGCCCATGCGTCAATGACGATGTTCTCACCCACACTGTATGTATTCTTTGCTGTATCAAGATGAATTTCTGGTGCCTCATTGTCCGTAATCTCTTCATTTGCCCGGAATTGATTAGTATCTGCCACGGCAATAATCGGACGACTCGTGCTGTTTTCCACATCGGAAACTTTATACTTTACCAGATACACATGACCAATAGTAAGAATATTAGGAAGTCTTCCTTCTTTCCATTGCGAATCTGTCAGGTTCTTGTATTCAAACTGTTCCTTTCGGATTCCTGCCCTGTCATCCGATGGATGATCCGGATCGGATGCATGGTAGGCCACATTAGTCAAACAACTTAAACGTGCACTTGATGGCAAAAATTCCACTTCCACGCTTCCTTCAGGACGTGTCTGTACCAGCAAGAGTTTTTCATACTTTGTTCTGTCGGACCACAGGTTGTAATCATCAAGATTTTCATTCTCTCCTGACGCCTGATCTTGTACAGACAGATTAATGGTATATGCTCCCGTATTTTCAAACCGTGTAAGCGGTTCCTGATAAGAAACCAGAATATGGTTGCTTTCCCTTTCCGTCTCTCCAAAAACATTCGGATTGTACTCATATTCCCACTGTGCTTCCTGCATCGGATCATTCTCCGGGTCACTGTAATGCACCATATATTCCACAGGCTCGTCTGTGCTGATGTAGTCCGTGACGGAATAGTCGTTTGCCAGAACATCATTTAAGACACGCTGGTTGAAAAGGTCCATGGACGCACCTACGTCTTCATCAGAAAGAATCATTCCATCTTTTTCCGTGCAGTTGATGATGGTGGCAAACTGCGTCTGGCTATATTCGCTTCCGATTCCCACGAATGCGGCTTCGTTTTCCAGAAGAACTCTTGCCAGTTCTGCCATTCCGCTCTTTTCTTTAAGTCCTGCATCTTCCCCATGGCTCATGTGGACAACATAATGCTCCGCACCCTCTCTCCAGACAGCATTCCTCACGGCATCCTTCAGTCCGGTTCCCTCCACGGAACTCATGGTGATGTCAGAAAAGGTAAAATAGGACTGCTGCTTACAGCTGTGGTTTCCATGACTGGTAATGGGGCCATATCCATACATTCCCGTATCTTCCGGAAGAATATAATTATCCAAGTAAAGATTCCCGTCAACCCATACTGAAATGCTGTTTCTGTCTACTGCAATCATATAATGGTGGCTGTCATAGATACTCGGTGTGGATCTGTGAATCAGATATCTTCCCGCATGATGGGTTAACTGATATTTTCCGTCTCGGAACCCCTGCAGGTCATCACAGTCGATTTTCACCAGCTTCATGCCGCCCTGGACGAAGATGACCGCATATCCCCTGATGCGGTTGTTTTCTTCATCCACCTCCGTGTTAAAGAGAAATCCGCCGCCTTCTATGCTGTGCCAGTCCGTCTGGTCCCTTACTATGTCAAATTCGAACACCTTCATTCCAGGGTTCTCATCCTCCACGTAAAGGAAATCCTTCATGGCCTTCTTGGAATACCCCATCATGGTGATGTCACTGCCCTCATAAAGGATGTGCTTCTTCATGGTTGGCAGATAGTAATCCTCATAGTCATAATGGTCATACTCTTTCCACGCAAAGTTGTCCTGTGCCTTAAGCGCAGAGGCCTCCACAGTAGTAATGACTGCATCCACTCCCTCTGCCTCTAACATTTCCTTCAGTTCTTCTGCCTTGGCATTGATAACCGATACCTTATCCGCACTTGCGGCACCGACGGTAAACACGATGTCCGCCCGCTTTGCCTTCCGAATGTCAAAGGATACCTCCGGCTTTTCATTTCCCACCTCAAAACGGATTTCTGCCGCATCCGCAAGGTAATCCTCCGGGGAAAGAAGCTCCGGAATGGTGTTGTCAAAGAATTCCGTCACGGTCAGTCTTGCCAAGTACTTTCCCACGTCTTCTGTGGTGAAGGTAATGGTATCATCTGTCTTTCCCGCGTCCGTAAACACCCTTTCTTCTGGTGCGAATTCCCCATTGTTATCCGCATCATGGTAAATCTCCCACACACGGCTTCCCAGAAAATCGTTATCCGGCGAATAGGATGTATCCGTAAGAAGGATGTCTGCCCGTCCTTCCCCGTTCCTGAGATAGAATCCATCCACGGATGGTTCCCCGGATTCATCCGAAAGCGTTCCCTGTGCCGCCGGGAATAAATCCGGCATGATTTGGATGGTCTTCTCAAAGACGTAATCCGTCTGCCCGTCATTCAGGGTTACCATTATCCGGTATTCTCCTGACTCACGGAAGATGAGTTCCCTGTGAAGTGCGTCAGAGGCATTCTCATCCATTCCTATCAGTTCAGCGGCATCCTCCCCGTCCCTGGTAACCTTCCATTCTGCGGATTCCTTTGCGATGTAATCAAATCCCTCCATCTCTGCCACATCCACAAGAACCCTGCGGTTTTCCTTAAGTTCTCCCGAGACCAGAATCTCTGCTTTTGGTGCCAGAACATCCTTTAAGACATCAAAATCGCCGTCCGTGGCATGAATGTTCAGGTTCGTTGTGTGAATTTCCACAGATTCCGAGATGATACGCCCGTTCAGGGTGATGTTGCCTGCATTGATTCGTACACATCCGTTCGGTGCATAAAGCACGGCATTGAGGGCAAAATCCGTTCCATTGAGGGTAATGTCCCCGTTTTCCGAACTTAAAAAGACCCTTGCCCCCTCCGGTGTTGCCATTTCCCCCACATTGACCGTGATGGAGTCCGTGGCATGGATGATTCCCTTCCCAAGAAACGTAGTGCCGTTAAAATCCGCCCTTCCCCTGATGTACATGGAATGGTCCGTGACCACATTTCCTGCCTGGAATGCCTGGGATTCTTCATAGACATCCCCATCCTTGGCGAGCCGGTTTACGATAACCGGAATAAGCGGTGCCATTGCCACGGTCCGGGCTTCTTCCCGGTACATGCCCACCGACACGGCATTCTCCCCGTCCGATGTCATGG
>CAMEUH010000143.1 GCA_945938055.1 uncultured Eubacteriaceae bacterium
GCCGTTGCCGTAGAAGTGAATGCAATCAGTATCCGGTTCATTCCATAATTCATGATGGAGCCGATAGCCTGCATGATAATGGTTGGCACTGCAATGCCATATATTTGCCGAATCAGACGTCCGTCCGGTGAAAAACCCTTCATTTTAATCTGAACTTCATAATTCTTCTTATGATTCAGAAAAACCGCAAGCACACCGGCAGTAACCTGACCAATGACCGTTGCAACAGCAGCACCCGTTACGCCAAGTCTTGGCAGACCAAACCATCCAAAAATCAGAACCGGATCCAGAATAATGTTCACCAGTGCACCGATTCCCTGCGTATACATGGTATAAATGGTTTTTCCCGTTGCCTGTAACATTCGTTCAAACATCATTTGTACAAATGCCCCAAAGGAAAAGCAACAACAGACCGTAATATATTCCTTCCCATATAACACGATTTCTTCAATATCCGTCTGGCTTCGAAAAAAGGGCTCTGCCAGAAAAATTCCAGCAACCAGGAATGCCAGATAGCTTATTATCACTAAAAAAACAGCATTTTCTGCAATTTTATTAACCTTATCATAATCTTTTTCGCCGAGAGAACGTGCCATTAGGGCATTCACTCCCACGGCCGTTCCGACGCCAACCGCAATAATAAGATTCTGCACCGGAAATGCCATGGAAACAGCGGTCAACGCATTTTCACTGATTCTTGCAACAAAAATACTGTCTACCACATTGTAAAGTGCCTGAACCAGCATGGAAATCATGATTGGTAAGGACATGGATATAATTAATTGATCGATGGGCATAACACCCATTTTATTTTCTTCCAAAAAACAAACCTCCTAGAAACCCCTCTTCAAAATTTTGCTTTTATCAATCACATCAATCATCTCTTCAATCTCTTCAACCGGAAGAACCAATGCAAAACGCACATAGCCTTCTCCCAACGAGCCAAAGGAATGTCCCGGAGTACAGATTACTCCCGTCTTCTCCATTAACTCCATGCAGAATTCTTCCGATGATTGAAAGCCTTCCGGTATTGGTGCCCATGCAAACATGGTTCCCTTACTGTCCGGAACATTCCAGCCAATCCGGCGGAAACCTCCGCACAATGCATCACGACGCTTCTGATATTCCCTGCACTGCTCCTTTACTGCATCCTTCGGACCCTGCAATGCTGCGATTGCCGCCTTCTGGATTGGAAGAAACATTCCAAAATCAATCTGGGAACGCAGAAGTTTAATAGCATCAATCACCTGCTTATTTCCTACCACGAAGGAAATCCTGCATCCTGTCACATTAAAGGACTTTGAAAGAGAAAAACACTCCACTCCCACTTCCTTTGCCCCTTCATAGGAAAGAAAAGAGCCGCCTTCCTCTCCGTCATAAATTATATCCGAATAAGCATTATCATGAATAATAATGATATTGTATTTTTTTGCAAATGCAATTGCTTCCTCATACATTTCCTTTGTACCTACTGCACACACCGGATTATACGGATAAGCAAGTATCATGAATTTTGCCTTTCTTGCCGTTTCCTCCGGAATCGCCTTAAAATCCGGAAGATAATCATTCTCTGCTGTCAGCGGATAAAAGTACAATTCAGCCCCGCCAAGATATGCCCCTGCTTCAAAAATCGGATAGCCCGGATTTGGAATAATTGCGACGTCGCCCGGACTGGTTAACGCCATTCCAATATGACCAATTCCCTCCTGAGAACCATGAATGGAGGTTATTTCATCGGTTTCCACCGCCACGCTAAAACGTTCCATGTAATAATCCTTTACTGCCTCCAGAAGTTCCGGAAGGTCTCTTAATGCATACACATATTGTTTCGGGTCTTTAGCCGCTTCTACCAGGGCATCCATGATATGCTGCTGCGGTTTAAAATCCGGTGTTCCCACAGACAGGTTGTATACCTTCTTCCCAGATTTTATCATTTCTTCTTTTTTTTCATTTAACGCTGCAAAAATCCCTGTCTGAAAATGTTCCAGCATTTTCGCCTGTTTGATTTCCATTTTCTTACTCCTCGTTCTATTCTTCCTGTTTTAATTGCTGTGCAAGATGATTTAATTCATTTACAAGGCCGGTAACCTCATCCGCAGTTCTGTCATTTTCCTCACTACTGGAATAGGTCTCGCTGGAATGGGCTGTAACCTCTTCTGTAATCGCAGAAATCGTCTGGATGTTTTCCACAATCCCGGAATTTGCCAAAGCAAGATTTTGTACAGCATTCGTAAGTTTAAGAGACTGTTGCCCGATATCCGTGGAAACTGACTCAATTTCCCTGAAACTTTCTGCCGTTCTTGCCGCCTTTTCACTCTGAATCTGATTACTTGCCACCAGTTTATTAATGGCACCAACTACAATCTTTAATTCATTGGAAATATTATTAATGATATCTGTAATTTCCACGGTTGCACTACTGGTCTGACCCGCCAGGCTTGAAATTTCCGACGCAACAACCGCAAATCCTTTTCCTGCCTCACCTGCCCTTGCAGCTTCAATACTTGCATTTAACGCCAGAAGGCTTGTCTGCTCCGTTACCCCTTCAATCACATTAACAATGGTTTCCATCTGTCTTGCATATTCCTCAAGCTTTTGAAGTTCCTGTGAAGCTTTCTGTCCTGCTTCATCCGACTTTTCTGCCTGTTCCACCAGCATGTTAACACTTTCACGTCCTGCCGCAATCTCCTGCTCTGCCCTTTCCATGTCCTGCTCAATATTTTGGGAAACAGCCTCAACATTACTGATATGATTCTGAATCTGTTCTGTCCGTTCCATCTGACTTTGTACCGCATTCACCGTGTCATTTGTGCCTTCGGAAACCTCCTGCATGGACATCATCGTCTTTGACAGGGCATCTTTCAGATAGTTCATTTTTCCTGATGCATCCTGTGTAATCTGCGCAATGCTTCCAGAAACCTCCATGATTTTTCCTAAAAGCCTCTCTGAATCACTCTTTGCCTCATTTGCCACAAAAACCTTGCGTTCTGTTGTTTTCATGAAATGAATACTCACCAGAATCAGGAATACACAGCATAACGCAATCAATGCAAACCGTATTTCAATACTTGCCGACTCACCTGCACTAATTCCAACCGTCTTTGCCTGCCAGAGAATCTGTGCCACATTAACCAGAACCACTCCGATTCCCACGCGAAGTGTAAACCGCTTATCAGCATAAACAGAAATCGCTATGAACATTGGAATCACATATACAAATGCTTCCGGTGCCGTTGACGTAAATATCACAAATGCATAAAGAACAGCATAACCATATGCAACAATTTTTCTTACATTATCACTGTCAGGATTCTTACGATTCAGCCATAAGGACCAGCCCAGAGGTACCAGTGCCAACACGGTAAATACAAGAAAATAAAGTGGTGTTCTGGCTCCCTTGATCATCTCCAGTAAATAAGCAAGTACCAGAACTGTCAGAATAATCGTATAGCATCGCAGCAATGTCTGATTTGCAAAGGCTATATCCGATAATGTGTTTTGTTCTTTCTTTCGTTTCCCCATAAAAACCTCCCTGTTCCTTCCTTAATCATTCATTGTTCCTTTATTTTTTAAATTTATTTCATTACAATAAGAATTCCGGAAAAATACCGCAATGGAATCCAATGCCTTTACAAATACCTCTGTTTCTTCTTCTGTAAGGCGATCTACTGCCGCATCTACCATGTTCTTATGAAATTCCATATGATACTGCTGTGCCTGTCTTCCATCTGAAGTCGGAAGAATGTGAACGATACGCTTATCCTTCTGGTCACGTTCCCTTATCAGATAGCCTTTTCGTTCCAGCTGAACAACTGCCGTGGTAAGCGTCACCTTCAGCCGTTCTGCAATAGATGTGGAACGATTATCTTCTCCTGCCGCTTCCACATTACAAACTGCCTCAATCACATGTATTTCCCTCACGGATAAATTATTGAATGTCTTTGATACAAATAATTCTTCGGTTTTTAATATCTCATTGAATATGCCTACCAGAAACCGATTAATTTCCTGTTTTTTTTTCATGTCTTTCTCACCTGTTTCTATCTCTTTTCATTATAAAAACATTCAGATTTACTGTCAATCTCAAAATACTATCATCATAAAAACGATCAAAGCAAAACAGAGTGCCATGCAATTTTCCGCCACATGACACTCTGTTCTTCATTTTTGCAATTTAATTTTCCCACGTCCGTTCTTCCATATTGGTATATTCTTTGTGGACTCCCACAAATTTGTACGCCGGACGAATAATTTTCCCATTATTGCAGATTTCTTCCAGACGATGTGCACTCCAGCCGGACATTCTGGAAATGGCAAAAATCGGAGTAAACAGTTCCGTTGGAATTCCCAGCATGGTATACACAAAACCACTATAAAAATCCACATTGGCACAAATCGGACGGAACAGTCTTCTTCTCTGCATAATTAGCTCTCCGGAAATCTGTTCCACATGAGAATACAATTCAAATTCATCCATCTTTCCTTTTTCCATTGCAAGCTTTTGTGCATATTCCTTTAAGATTACCTGTCTCGGATCAGATTCCGTATAAACTGCATGTCCCATTCCGTAAATCAATCCGGATTTGTCAAAAGCTTCCTTATCCAGAATCTTAATCAGATATTCACGCAATGCTTCCAGATATCATCAAACATCTGCTGCACCTTAAGATTTGCGCCACCATGCCGCGGTCCCTTTAAGGATGCAATGGATGCTGCCACCGCCGAATAAGTGTCCGTTCCGGAGGATGTTACCACATGATTGGTAAATGTGGAATTATTACCACCGCCATGTTCAGCATGAATGACAAGGGCAATATCCAGCACTCTTGCCTCAAGTTCTGTATATTCTCCATCCGGATGAATCATGCGCAAGAGATTTTCCGCAATGGAAAGGCCCTTTTGCGGCGTACGGATAACCAGTGTTTCATCAAACTTGAAATGACGGTAGGCATAATATGCATAAACAGAAATCAATGGTACCTTGCAGATTAACTGCAAAGACTGTCTTAAGACATTGGCAAGTGATGTATCATCCGGATTGTCATCATAGGAATATAGTGTCAGGACACTTTTCTGCAGCGCATTCATGATATTTCCACTCGGAGCCTTCATGATAACATCCCGGAGAAAATCACCGGATATTTCCTGCAGACTTGCCAGAATGTCAATAAAGCTTTTCAGCTGTTTTTCCGTTGGAAGTTCACCGAACAGCAAAAGATACGTTGCCTCTTCAAATGCAAATTTCCGGTCCATGTTACCTCGGATCATGTCCAGCACATTGTATCCCTGATAATAAAGCCTTCCCTCTGCCGGAACCTTTACTCCATCTTCAACCCGTGTTCCCGTCACATCAGCAATTTCCGTAAGACCGGTAAGAACACCATTTCCGTTAGAATCACGAAGTCCTCTCTTTACATCATACTCCGTATACAAATCCAGATTAATTTCGCCGGATGCCATGCAGAACTTTACCAGATCATCGAATTGACTATTTAATGTTCCGTCCAGTTCCATCATTGATTTACTATTAATTGCCATTCTGTCATCCTCCTTCAAAATATATGTTCATTAGTTTACAGGGAATCCCACAAAAAAGCAATCATATTTTGCATTTCATCATCCATTTCGAAAGATTATGAAGAAAAATCTTTACAAAATAAATTATTTAATAATCTTTCTTTTTATTATTAATCACAATATTTCGTATTAAATGATAAATTCCCCGGATTATGGAAAACACAAGAAACATCGCAAGAAAACCCACAATACCAAACACGATATCCTTAAAATCCATTACGCCGGTATTCGATACTTTCTGACCGATTTCTATTGCAAAAGTAATAACCAGAATTACGGTAAATACATAAATCCATGCAATGACCATGACATGATTCCTGCTTAATGCCTTGAACAGCGGATATACCACAAAGAGCATTGCCATTCCCAAAATGCCGATTACCAGAAAATGCAGTTCCTTGTCACTGAATACATATTCAAAACCATCGTTTAAGGTAAGCAGATAGGTATGTATCCTCGCTATGATATCAATAATCCAATATAAAAATGCTGCCATGTTTTCTTCCTCCCATTCAAGAATCTTCTTTCTATTCTACAGGAGCAAGCAGAAATTCGTCAAGGTTTCCCCATGCACCGGCATTACACTGAACCTTCACACCAATGGTAATGGTTCCGTCCGTGGTGGTAATTGCCTCAATGACCGGATGTTGAATATCCTGCCACTGGGTAATGGCAAATTCCTGATGGTATTCTTTTCCGTCTGCATAAGCATAGATTTCTATCGCCTGGTTTCCTGCATCTCCTCCATGCATTGCCATCGTATATTTGTAAGTTCCCGGATTCAGATT
>CAMEUH010000144.1 GCA_945938055.1 uncultured Eubacteriaceae bacterium
GTATCTGCAGTACGATGCTGCCATTTATACTCTACACGGAAGGATTGAGTCACATGGAAGCAGGAAAAGCAGCGGTACTCGCTTTTTCAGAACCGCTTGTGGCAACGCTGGCAGGAATTCTCGTTTTTCATGAGCAGCTGACTGTCATGAGTGCCATTGGAATTGGGCTAATGTTTGCATCGATTCTGTACATCAATGGGAGTAAGGGGAAAGTCGAAAATTCTTGAATTTTGTCATGAGATATCATACAATAAAGATATCTGAATTATGGAAATATATTACATTCAAGGAGGTACTGTAATGGGAAAATTTGTCATTAAGGAAACTGCAACCGGTATTAAGTTTGACTTAAAAGCTGGTAATGGTGAAGTCATTGCAACGTCAGAGGTGTACACCACACAGGCGGCGTGCGAAAATGGAATTGAGAGCGTGAAGAAGAATGCCCCGGTAGCAGAAATTGAAGACCAGACTGCGGCAGATGTAGTAAAGCAGAAGAATCCAAAGTTTGAAATGTATGAGGATAAGGCAGCAGAGTATCGCTTCCGTCTTACGGCAACGAACGGACAGATTATTGCAATCGGTGAAGGATATAAGGCAAAAGCGGGCTGCCTGAACGGAATTGAAAGTGTAAAAAAGAATGCACCGGATGCAGAGATTGTTAAAGAATAAGGGAAAAATCTCCATGGATAAGCTTGCCGGTGCGGCAGATGCTTTAAAAAAGCTTTTCTAAAATAGGATAAAGAATTAGTATGAATGAATAAGGCACTTTGGAATCTTCCAGAGTGCCTTATTTTTGGGATAATCTTTGCCATGTATTTTTTAACGGGTATAAGCACCGTATAAAGCTATTTTCTATTTGGAAAAAAAGGATTCCAAAAACTGAGTAAGCGGACAAGGACGTCCCCAGTAGTATCCCTGACTGTAATCCGGCTTCAGTCTGGCAATGTGATTTAATTCTGCTTCAGTTTCAATCCCTTCAATACACAATTTTAAATCCAGTTCGTGAGCCATGGAACTCATGAGACCGAGAAGATTATAATCATAAGGACTCGTCAGTGCCTGTACGGTAAAGGAACGGTCAATTTTAATGATGTTCGGACTCAGATTATACAAATAGTGGAAATTGGAATAGCCTGTACCAAAATCATCCAGTGCAAGTAAAATCCCTTTGGAACGAAGCTTGGACCAGAGTCTGGAAAAATGCAGATTGTTTTCCAGAATTCCGCTTTCGGTTAATTCAATGATGACATCAGAAGGTGAAATCTGGTATTTCCGGACGGAAGAAACAATTTCATCAATAATGTCACTTTTCATGATTTGAACATAGGATACATTAATACTAATCTTAAAATCCGGAATATGCTGCTGGAATAGCCGGCATGCTATCAGTGCCTGATGGAGAATCCATTGTCCTGCGGGGATAATTAATCCTGTCTCCTCAAGAATCGGGATGAATTCAGTTGGGGAAACATTGCCGAATTCTTCACAGTGAAAACGCATCAGCGTTTCTGCACCATAAAGGGCACCATTTTCCATAAGGTAAAGAGGCTGAAAGTATGCCTCAAAGCCTTCAAAATTGTTATTTACAGCCTTACGAAGTGTCTGGGTGAGCCGTCTCCTTTTCAAAAACTGCGCATAATCCTGTTCCTGAAAGATATAAAAGCGGTTCTTACCCTGGCGTTTGGCCTCATTAAGGGCAAATTCGGAAAGCTTCATCAAATCAGGATACAACGCATCAGGAGAGTCTGGATGGATATCGCGCCATGACAGAATACCGCCGGAAATGGTGTAAACGGCCTCATAATGATTCGCTTTTACCAGTTCATCCACGCAGTGTCGGATGGATTTGTATAATAACTCTGCCTTTTCAAGGTCGTTTTCCGTAAAATCCAAAATAATAAATTCATCCGCAACGGCCCGGTATACCTTCTGGTGTGTATCAATGCACTGATTAATGCATTCTGCAGTCTTACGAAGAATCAGATTACCATATTCAATTCCGAGTTTTTCATTAATAATTTTAAAATCATCCAATCCAAGGCGCAGGACAAAGCCGTTCAGAGAAGCTTCATGAATATCATTTAAAAACGCTTTCAGGCTGTTTTCGCCCAGAAATCCGCTGATATTGTCCGCTTTCCGTTTATCTCCGATTTCATTAATGCAGCCTATCATGTATAAAGGCTTTTCATCCTTTCTCACGACATATCCACGACAGTTAATCCAGACGGGCTGATTATTGCGGTCAACCCATCGATACTGAAGATTGTGTTCGGATTTCTGTGTGGTGAGAATGGCATTCAAATCGTCCTGCAGGACTGGAAAATCCGGTGGATAGACAAGTTGTGCAAGAGTTTCTGAAACATTATAAAAAGCGTTCTCAGCAATAGGAAATCTGTTTGCAGCATGAGGTGATATGTAATAAAAGTCATTTACGGTATCATAAAGATAAAGGTAGTCATCCATGCTGGGATTGAGAAGGTCGATGACTTCACAAAGCAGTTGGATGGGAATATTCTGAAAATTGTGTTCCAAGTCAATTCCTCCTTACTTTATGCGGAAAATGTTATCGAAACATGAGATGTCATAGCAAGTGAGATAATCGATAATCGCATTTATTGATACCTATAATTATATAACAAAATGACCGTGGTGTCAAAAAATGTTAGGGGGATGGTTTCTATTAACGTCAAAGCGGTATGTGAGTTACGAATTGAGGTTTTCTAACACAATACGTTTGATTTGCTGACCAGTAACGAGCCGCATGCAATTGCCCATCCGTGGGCAAGAGCAGGCTCAATCCGCCGTCCTGGCAGAGTGTCTCTGGATATTGCCGTATTGTGTAAGAAAAGCCTGCAATTCTCCACAAGCATGCCAGTCCTTCCTTATGCCGGAAAGCCCCTTCCTACAGCCGACCCACATCCGACAGGAGAATTCGACAACTTTCAATTGTGCAAGCACATAATTTAAGGGTTCTGTTATAATTTTTTATTAAATTCTCAGCAACTCCTTATAAATACTAACTTTTCTGTAGGTGAGATTTCCTTTAGGTATTCCTTTATGTTATATCGTTTCACAAGGCTTTACGAACCCTCGTAAGGGAAAAAATAAGGGAAGCAAAATCACATAACACATTATAACATGAATGGACTGTGTGAACTGATTGAAATGCTTTTTAGAATTTACAGAAAAGGGGATTGAATGAACATAATTTATGCAGATTACAACATTTACCATAATAGCATTGATATATGCACTTATGCTGGATATATCCTGCGGATTGACTGTGCAAAAGCAGAGGAAGGATTAAAGACTACACCTAATTCAGAGTGTGCATTAAATGCTCTTGCAATAGATAATCCACTTGAATATGCAAGACTGTATCTTGACGGAACTATGCAAATGTGGATTGATGCAGAGGATAGTTTAGAAGTGTGGTAAATATATGGGCGGATTGCTATGGATTAGCAGTTCGCCTCTTATAAAAACTTTAGAAAATTATAGATGGAATGTAAAGAATATGCATGGTACAATAAAATATAAATTTGAAGTTTCTGTTCCTTGAAAATGGAGAAAAATAGCATAAAATAAGGAATGCAACCTTAAGTTGCGTAAATGCAAAAGGAAGTTGGTGGAAAGAAAAAACGAATTGAGCTATTTTATATTTGCAAGCAATTGCAATAATAATGAAAAGAGGATTAAACAATGAGTTTTGGAGAAAATCTAAAAAATGTTAGAAAGCAGAGAAATATTACACAAGAGGAATTGGCAGAGACATTAGGTGTTTCAAGACAAGCAATTTCTAAATGGGAATCAGACAATGGTTATCCTGAAACAGAAAAATTACTATTGCTTTCGAAAACATTAAATATTTCTTTGGACTATTTAATGAATGATGCTTCGGAGATGCAGGAGAAGGAACAAACAGAAGAAAAAAGTGTTGTTATTGCACCATCTGGAAAAATTGCAATTACAACGCATGATAATCAAAATGTGATTGTTTGTCATTCGGTAAAAAGTTCTAAAATAATGTTCCCGCATAAATATGAACCAGAATATCTTTTATTGGGAATTGATAAAGTAACTTTTTGGGGAGAACATACAACTATACTTGGATGGTATGCGGCATTAGAGGATGTAGAAAAGGAAATTCGAGAGATTGCAGAGGCTATCAGTATAGGAAAAGGTGCTTATAAACTAAAATATAATGCAGATGTTGAAATATCGGGATTCTTTGGAACGCCTAAAATAAAGAAGTAAGGACAGGAAACTTTCAGTTTGGACCTTTGTTAAGGGTACTGAATTTAACAAGAAATAATGCATTTAGTAGGGGTGTTCAAATGAACACCCCTTTGAACACCCCTAATGGTACAACGTTTAATTGTATCATTTTTATTGTCGTAACGAATGCAAAGTAGGCTGTTACACGTACAACTCCTTTATTTTCAAGGTTTTTACATTCTTATATACAGTTAGCCTAATCTGAGTTATAATGTCATAATTGAACTAAGCGAGATATCAGAGAGTTATTTGCGGACATTTTGAGTATCATTACTTTGATGAGCAAGTGAAAAAAGAGCACTCAGTTCTTTTCCGCTTTCCTGCATGCCTCGCTTGATCCATTCCTGCATCCATCCATAAATGCCATACGCCCAAAAGGATTTCATGTATGCCTCAAGATTCTGCATTTCAGGTGTGATTTGAATGGTACCTATGATTGTTTCCATCATGATTGAGGACATACCGGCGTTGTAGAGCGTGGTGTAGAAATCCCTATGATCCCGATAGAAGTCAAACAGAGATGGGAACAAGGTTTCCGGTGCTGATTCCGGGTTTGATTCATACAGCTTACCCCATTCCTTAATAAGTCGATCAGACTCTTCTTTCAAGATATCCTCTTTGCTCTGATAATTTCGATAGAAGGAAACACGTCCGATTTTGGCTCTGCTTGTAAGTTCGCTGACAGAGATATCCGAGAGGGGTTTTTCTTTAAGGAGAGCAAGAAGCGCAGTTGTGATCTGCTTTTTCACATAGGTATTTTTCTGTTTATTGTTCATGTTCATTCGATGAAACAAACCTCCCTCCAGTGTATCATTTTGTTGAAACACTTGTATCGTCAATGGTTTTATGATACATTTGTTTCAACGGATTGTCAAGGAGGTCCTTATGAAAAAGCTAATAAAAGTTATAGGTATATTTTTGATTGTGGCAGTAGTACTTACCGCTGTTATAGTGATGGTGATTGTCAATAAAACCGTCCTTATAAAGCATCCGGAGCTCAATGGAGAACCAGAGATTGGGAAATGGTACCGGGTTACTCCGGAAGGAACGAAATCCTCTGACGGCAGTGAATGGCACGGTCTTATCAGAATAGGCACGGAGAACAAGGTTGTGGTATATTTTTTCGGCGGTGGAGCCAGTATCAACGGATACACATCTGAGCGAGGGACAGAGTTTTTTGCCACCACTACCAAAGCTCAGGATTTTGTCGCTTCGGGCGGAATCGGGAACAACGCAGAGGATAATCCCTTCAAGGACTGGACCTTCCTCGTTCTTCCATATGCTTCCGGAGACTTTCATAGTGGAACGGGTGAGTATCACTACACGGACGGAGGCAAAGAGAAAATCGTTTATCATAACGGCTATAACAACTATTCTGTGTTTATGGACACGGTTAAGCCCTATGTGGGTCAGCCGGATACGCTACTGATAACGGGCTTCTCTGCAGGCGGTTTTGCTACCTCGCTTCTGGCAGATGATGTGATGGATCGATTCCCCTCTGCCGAAAACACTACGGTTTGCGTGGACAGTTCACTGTTGCTCTATGATGGGTGGCATGAAACGGCCACCGACTTGTGGCATTCTCCTGCTGTGATTTCAGACAGGCTGACTGGGAACAATCTGGTGCTTGACAGCCTGACTGCACTTTACAATAAGCGTGGCGGCTCGATCACTATCCTGTTTGACTGTTCTGACCGTGACGATACGCTTCAGGAGTATCAATCCTTTATCCGTACCGGTGCGATGGCAAAAAGCAAAGAAAACGGCGATCTGTTCCAGAAAGATCTTGCCGAGATGGTTCGTGGATTGCAGGAGAATATTCCAGGCATTGGTATCTATATTTGGAATTATAACGAAGACCCGAAAACCCATAACACACAGCATACAATCATATCAGGCAATGTTTTTGACAAGCTGGAGGACGGTGTTAGCGTTGCGGATTGGATATACTCTGCCGTGAACGGTGATGTGCAAAGCCATGGTCTTTGGCTGCTGGAAAAATAAGAAGTGAAGGAGGACAAAATGAAAAAAGTGATGAAAATCGTATTGAAAACTGTATTGATCCTGTTAGTAATTCTCCTT
>CAMEUH010000145.1 GCA_945938055.1 uncultured Eubacteriaceae bacterium
TCTCTATTCATGTGACAAGGCTATTCTGTTCTCACATTCCGCAATTGTAGCCGGTTTGTGGGCAATCACAAGAGCCGTGCCATTTTTCATCACTCTCTTTACTGCCTTTAAAACCTGAATGTCATTCTCATTATCCAGTGATGACGTAGCTTCATCCATCAGTAAAACCGGTGCTTTTCTTACCAAAGCCCTGGCAATGGCAATCCTTTGCCGTTCTCCACCGGACAGCATGTTTCCTCCATTGTCCAGAATCGTATCATAGCCATCCGGCATCGCCATGATAAATTCATGGGCATTTGCCGCTTTTGCTGCCATAATCACATCATCATCCGTTGCCGTTTCCCTTCCCAGTCTTATGTTTTCTTTAACCGATAGCTGAAACAAATAAGACCTCTGAGGCACATATGCGAATTGTTCCCTTATCCTGATGACAGAATCGGAGGTAAGTTTTTCTCCCATTACACGGATTTCTCCACCCCTTAACGGATAAAACCCTAATAACAGCTTAAACAATGTACTCTTTCCACATCCTGATTTTCCGGTAATGGCAGTACTTACGCCACATGGAAACTTCATATTAACATGATGATATAATGGTGCTTCTTTTTCAGATGATTCTGCTTTCCCATAAGAAAAAACAACATCATTTAATTCAACCGCCGTTTCTCTTATTGTTCTTTTTTCATTCTGGCTTTCTTGCGTTTCATCTTTTTCCAAAAGACCTTCCTCTTCTTCTGATTCAAGATACTCAAAAAGAATCTGTGCTCTTGCAATGCAATTTATAAGTTCCGGCAGATACTTGCCTAATTCCAGAAAATTATAGCTAAATGATCCGTATAGCGTATATATTGCCGCAACACTACTTAAAGATGCCATGTCATGATCAACAAAATATATGGAAAGCATCAGAAATCCCAGTGCACATGTCACATCAAAAAATGTATTGATTCCACCAAGCATGGAACTCATCCGAACAGCTTTGCTCCTTGTATCGGAATAATCTTCCACGTCCTATCTGAACTTTTTAAGAAGTATTTGGCATCCCGGATACATCTTAATACTGTTAATTCCTGAAATCACCGTGGCAATATTCTTTGTCATGCTCTTTTTCTTTTCCGATGTATCTTTTCCAATCTGCTTCATGGGCTTTACATATCTTGAATTTACAAACAGCGAAATCATGTTGATAAAAAGAAGACTTACTGCCAGCCACCGGTTCATCAGAAACATCGGTATAAAATACACAATTACGGACATGACCGGTGTTGTAACCCTGCGAAGCCTGGAAGTAAAAATCTGGCTTGCCACATCTGCGTCATTTAAAAGTTTTGATACAATTTCTCCGCCATGATGTTCATCATAATAACTCATTGGCATGCGTAATGCTTTTTCAATCACCAGCTTTTGCACCCTCGCATTACCACGTTTAGCCTCAATATCATAAACTGCTCCAAAGAAAAAGAATATCATAAGAGACAAAAAGCCCGCCAGAAGACTCCATGACAAGACAGGGATAAATTCACCCGTTTCCCCATGCTGCGCCATTTCTACCATATTTTTAACAAAAACAGATAAAGTAACCTGAAACAGATTATCACCTACCATATGAATAATCATTGCAAACAGAAACAGCGGCAGAGGTTTTCCCATGATTCTTAGAAACTGCCAGAAAATATTCCACGAAGTTTTTCTTTTTTCCATCTCTATAACGCCCCTTTCTGCTCACTATTTTTCATAAAATGTCGTTCATGCTCATATAGTTTTTTGTAGATTCCATTTATCCGCATTAATTCTTCGTGATTTCCCTCTTCCCATATCCTTCCCTTCCTTACAACCATGATACAGTCTGCGTCACGAACAGTAGATAATCGGTGTGCAATCATCACAATGGTCTTTTTTCCTCTTAAATTCCTTACGGTTTCCTGAATAATCGTTTCTGTATCCACGTCAACCGATGATGTCGGTTCATCCATTAACAGAACCGGTGTATCCTTTAATAAGGCTCTGGCAATTGCGATTCTTTGTTTTTCACCACCGGATAATCCGGAACCGTTTTCGCCAATAACGGTTTCATATTGATTCGGTAAATCCATAATAAAATCATGTATTCCTGCAAGTTTTGAAGCATTCACGACCTGGTCTTGTGAAACCTCCCTTCCACCGACAGCAATATTATCGTATATGGTTCCTTCAAACAGAAATGGCTCCTGTTCCACAATGGAAATCTGCTTTCTTGCAGCCGAAAGCCCCATCCTGGTAATTTCCTGTCCTTTTAATAAAATTTCACCGTCCCTGGTTTTATAAAATCCGCATAGGAGTTTAAAAATAGTAGATTTTCCCTGCCCGGATTCCCCAACAAATGCTGTCACGCTTCCTTTTTGTATCTGGAAAGACATTTTATCTAACACCTGTTTTGTATCCGTGTCATAGGAAAAGGAAACCTCATGAAAACATATTTCAGACTTCATGTTGCTGTTATCATTGTAATCCGTTAACTCTTCCGAAAGCTTCTCTTCTTCCTCTTCAAAAATCCTTTCTACCCTCTCCATGGATATCTGACGTTCCCGATACTCATTTAGCAGAAACGGCATCATTTTAATTCCACCCATGATTTTATTCATCAGCACAATATAAGCCGTCATTGCACCGATTGTCATTTTCCCGCGCAGAACCATGAACATGGCGAGGCTGGGACAAATTAAATTAGGAATCCAAAAAAGCAGACGGTTTATTGTCTGGGAAAAATGTGTAATCCACGCTCTCACATACTCATTATCCAGAATGTCTTCAATCGCATCATGAATATGACTGACAAATTTATCATACAGGTTATAGCTTCGGATAATCTCTATTCCTGCAATACTATCCGTGACCCTTTCCACCATGACATCAATCTTTCCACGCCTCTTATCAGCCAGCATTTTCAGTCTTTTTCCAAGAAAATAGGTAATAAATAAAGCTACCGGATAGAGACACAAAGCTGTGAGCATCAGCATTTTGTTTTTTGCCCCTACATAGATTAGAACCATTCCAATGGAAATTGTATTGTTAATTAAGTCCGGTAAGGTTGATTCGTAATACTGTTCCAATTCTCCAACATCTGAGATTAGTCTGGTAATTATTTTTCCAAAACCTTCTCTTTCAAAGAAGGAATACTTAATTTTCGATAGCTTTTCTACTGCAAAATCATACAGAGCGTTTGTTGTCTTAATACTATACAGTCCGGAAAAATATCTTTTATAGTACGCTGCTGTCGTTCCTGCCAGCATACATAAAATAATGGGAATCAGTATACTTTTAAACTGAGTCTGCCCCATCTGGAGCAGCTCATCAATCAGCCCGGCAATCATTCCTGTCCCCAAAATGACCGAAAAATTCATACATACAGACATTATGGTCTCTACCACCAGCAAATACATGTTTTTTCTATGAATCTTTCCGATAATATTATTTTTCATTGGCATCCTCCTTGTAAGTTCTTTCGATTTATTGGAAATATATCACACAAGGATTCATAAATTCATTTACTTTTATGCTGATTCGTTATCAAATCTATAATTTTATGCTATAATTAAAAGCACAATCATATTGACAAGGAGAGAAATCATGCCGCTTCCATTAAAACCAGGATATAATTTCTACATTGACCGCAAATGCAAGCCTTCCGACTACGAGATGTCACAGCTTGAAGTATACAGAGATTACTATGGCATGAGCTATACCGTAAGCGGGAACCGCAAATTTATCATGCCAAACATGATTGCCTTTTTACACGGTGGATGCATTGGAATCACCATGAAAGATGTCTATCATAAGACTTCCTTTGTAGATAACACTCCTTACGAGCGTTTTGTGTTGAAATTTACAGATAAGGTCTTAGAACCTTTGATAAAAATAATCGGCAGGAATACCTTTGATGAATTATACAGCTACCCTGTTTATCATTTTACTCCTGAAATTCAGGATAAACTCTATCACATTTACTGTGATATGCTTTATGAATATGAACATTACACAAATGAATCCGAATTACTGCTTTCCGGCATGTTATATCATTTAATCATGACGGTTATTCGACATCACTTACCGGTAAATCCCAAGGATATGGAATTATCCGGAACAGACCAGTCCATCCTGTCCGCCAT
This sequence comes from uncultured Eubacteriaceae bacterium, assembly GCA_945938055.1. Lineage (GTDB taxonomy): Bacteria > Bacillota > Clostridia > Lachnospirales > Lachnospiraceae > MGBC120314. The sequence continues at coordinate 4,146 of CAMEUH010000145.1, forward strand.
GGATTACATTGAACATAACTTTTTAAAGGATCCTTCTTTAAGTGAAACGGCAAAACATGTAGGATTGTCTTCCTCTCATTTTTCAAGGATATTTAAACAGGCAACGGGAGTATCCTACACAGAATACCTAAACTACATCCGTGTGGAACACGGACGCAGGCTCCTTCTTACCACGGACTTATCCGTAAGTGAAATTGCACAGCTTTCCGGATTCGATAACGGTAATTATTTCTGTAACGTGACAAAGAAACTGCTCGGTTCTTCACCGAGCCAGCTTCGAAAAAATCAAGGAGAGTAAGGCACAAAACAGCCCCTTTCCTGCATATTTTTACTTCAATATTTTTTGCAGTTTCCCCAATAAACTCACATATTTCTCCATTACCTCCTGGTGATGTGACAGGATATAGCTCTCATCCCCATCCTTGGCAGCCATTTCCAGAGCCTTTGCCCCCTCTGAAAGTTCAATGGCACCGATTGTCAATGAGGTACTCTTTAATGCATGAATTAACGTTCTGTAATTGTACCAGTCTTTTGCATCAAAAAACTGCTGAATCTGAGCTGCCTTATCAGTCTTCCTGTATTCTTTCAGCATGTCTTCATAAAATTCTTTGTTCATACAATATCGGAGTCCTGTCGGAACATCCAATTCCGGTATTTCATCCAGTTCCTGCATGAAATCCACGGATTCATTGCTCTGCTTTTCTTCCCCGGTTTCATCCTTCTGCTCGCCGGTCTGCTGAATTAATTTTTGATCCAGATACTTTGCAAGCACAGCCTGTAAATCTTCTTCCTTAAACGGCTTTGTAAGATAATCCGTAAATCCGGCCTGTAAATACTCTTCTCTGGCACCTCTGGTAGCATTTGCAGTAAGCATGATAACCGGTGTATTTTTGTTAAAATCTTCTGTAAGAAGCTTCATTTTTTGAAATGTTTCGATACCATCCATTTCAGGCATCATATGATCCAGGAAAATTAAATCATATCGTTTATTTTTTACATATTCCAGACATTTCATGCCGCTTTCTGCAGTATCAATTTTGATACTTGTTTTTTTGAGAAGCCCTTTTATGACCTTTAAGTTAATCTCAACATCATCCACAACCAGAATTTGTGCATCCGGTGCAACAAGTGACAGCTGATGTGTCTCTGAAGTATGAACGAACTGCTGATATCGTTTTTCAAAATCTCCCATTGGTTCAGGATTGATTACCATTTGTGGTACTTTTGCCGTAAAACAGGAGCCTTTTCCATAAATACTTTCGGCAGAAATGTCTCCTCCCATCATCTTTAGAAGATTCTTTGTGAGATTTAATCCCAAACCGGTTCCTTCAATATTGCGGTTACGTTTCTCCTCAAGTCTTGTAAACGTATTAAACAACTTTTCCAAATCTTCTTCCCGAATACCAATACCGGTGTCTTTTACTGCAATCGTCAGCATAATCTGATGATCCGGCAGGCTTTCATGGCTTATGGAAAGAGTAATTTTCCCTTCTTTCGTATATTTTACAGCATTGGAAAGAAGATTATTAATAATCTGTCTGATTCGTACTTCATCCCCATACAGGCAGGATGGAAGATTTGGATCAATCATCATCCGAAAAGCAAGTGATTTGCTCTCTGCCCTGGCTTTTGCTATATTACAGCAATCATTGATTACGGAAAACAATTCATACTCCACTGGAAGAATTTCCAGCTTGCCTGCCTCAATCTTCGATATGTCCAAAATATCATTAATGATAGAAAGAAGCGATTGTCCGGCACTTTGTATATTTCTGGCATATTCTTTCAGGTTCTCATCCCTGCATTCCTCTAAAAGCATCGCATCCATGCCCAGGATTCCATTCAGCGGCGTACGAATCTCATGTGACATGTTGGCAAGGAATCGGCTTTTTGCCACATTTGCCGCAATGGCATCGTTCTTCGCCTGTTCCACAAATTTCACATGTTCCTGCATCATTTGACGCATATAGATAATGAGTGTAGAAATAGCAAAAATACATACACCATATCTGCTTGCCTTTCCAAAATCTCCAACCTTTACGGTATAGGTTCTCAAAAGATCAATCAATGCACTAATCATCATGCAGAGAATTCCGGCAAAACGGATTGACGAATCCAGACTTTTCTCTTTATGTACATTTCTTCCTAATGCCACCACGTTCACAAGAATAATCAGCAGTATAATTCCATGGGAAACAAATGACATTTC
>CAMEUH010000146.1 GCA_945938055.1 uncultured Eubacteriaceae bacterium
CTACGGTTGTTCTGGCAAAGCGTGCCATTGCCCATGACATGGGATTTTTGCTGAATTTTCATTACAGTGACTTCTGGGCAGACCCTGGAAAACAGACCGTACCAAAAGCCTGGATGGGATTTTCGGTCACGGAGCTTGAGACGGCGGTTTATGAGTTTACGAAGGATTCTGTGCTACGACTCATTCGTGAAGGAGCAAAGCCTTCTATGGTACAGATTGGAAATGAAATTACCAACGGACTGTTATGGCCCCTGGGAAAAAAACCGGCTCTTCCGGAGGACATTTCTGTTAAACGCTCCGCGGCTGACGAGATGCAGTATCAGAATATTGCCCGTTTTATCAGTGCCGGCATCCGTGCCGTCCGGGAAATTGACACTTCCATTCCAATCATGATTCATCTGGATAACGGCGGTAAAAACGCCATGTATCGTGACTGGTTTGACCATTTTATAAAATACGCCACAGAGGATTTTGACATCATAGGATTCTCCTACTATCCATTCTGGCATGGTCCGATGAAAGATTTGAAGTTTAACTTAAAGGACATGGCTGCCCGTTATGGCAAATATGTTATCGTGGATGAAGTGTCCATGGGATATACCATGGAGGATTATGCAAAATACGAGAAACTTCCGGCAGATAAGAGAAAAGGAATGGCAACCAAGCCTGCACTTGTGGAAAAGATAGAGCATCCTATGACAAAGGAAGGTCAATGCCGCTTTATGCAGGATATCCTGCAAATTATTAGAGACGTACCAGAAAATAAAGGGCGTGGATTTTTCTACTGGGAGCCTGCCTGGATTCCAGTTCCGGGTTCAGAATGGGCAAATGAAGCTGCTCTCTCCTACACCGGCGAAAGAGGCCCCGGCGGCAACGAATGGGCAAATCAGGCTTTATTTGATTATGAAGGAAATTCGCTTCCTGCACTTTCGGTGATTCGGGATTTTTGAATACACTCCTTAATCCAAATCACTCTGGCATACACATTGAAAAGGAGATATCTCCGAATTTTTCGAGGATATCTCCTTTATAAAATTAATCTTTTCATTACATATCTATTTCTCCTAGTTCAAACAAACTCATCTGTTTTCCTGCCGTCTTATCCTCAAACTCCCGCATATACCTGAAAATCTCTTCATTTTTAAACCGAATTCCATGTTTTTTACACGTATTCGAAAGAATCTCCATCAATTCTGGATTTCTTGGTGACTGCACCTCATATGCATTTCCAAATGTCCTGATATAACGCTCCTTCATGCCAGGAAAATGTTCATCCAGCTTCCGATAAAAATATTCCCTGTCACCTTCCCGCAAGGTTACGCCAAACCCCCACTGGACAATTCCATAAACCTTAGCCCTGACACAATAATCCAAAATTCCCCTGACATTTTCTTCTGTGTCATTAATAAAGGGTAATACCGGCGTGAACCACACCACCGTTGGAATTCCCTCATCCCGAAGAATATTAAGAACCTCTGCCCGTCTTTTCGTTGTGCATACATTCGGTTCAATTTTTCTGCACAAATCCTCATCATACGTTGTCAAAGTCATTTGTACCACACATTTTGTCTTACGATTGATGCTTTTTAATAAATCCAGATCCCGTAAAATCAAATCAGACTTAGTCAAAATCGTAAGTCCGAATTCATAAGAATCAATTAATTCCAAACATTTTCTGGTATAACACAATTGTTTCTCAAGAGGAATGTACGGATCACTCATGGCACCCGTTCCAATCATACACTTTTTCCTCTTGGAACGTAAGGTCTTCTCCAGCAATTCTACTGCATTAGACTTAACCTCAATATCCTCAAATTCATGCTGCATCTGATAACAGGTACTTCTGGCATCACAATAAATGCAACCATGAAGACATCCTCGGTACAGATTCATCCCGTTCTGCGGTGATAAAATCGACTTAACCTTCTTCTCGTGCATCTTTTACTCCTGCCTTATCATACCTTTTGCTTTTTTATCATCTTCGCCTCATACATCTTTTTATCCGCTTCAGCCAGATAGTCATCCAACCGTTTTCCAGAATCCGGACTGGTAAGAACCATTCCAATACTAATTTCAATTTCATGTTCCTGAAGCTTTGCAATCAGCTTTTTCCTAAACTCATCATTCTTCTCTGTGGAAGCCTCCGGGAAGAACACCACAAATTCATCCCCGCCAAATCGGTATACATATCCCCCCTCAGGGCAAAGCCCCTTTAAATGTACCGCAATCGTCTTCAAAATCATGTCACCATATTCATGTCCCCGAGTGTCATTAATCTGCTTAAACCGATCCACATCAAGAAATGCCACGGCACAAACCACATTCTTCTCACAGTAGCCACGATACTCCGGTTCAATCATCTCTGAATATGCAATCCGGTTATAAAGTCCTGTCATTGGATCCCTGTTATAAATATCCTGCAATCTGCGATTCACATTTTCCATCTGACGCGTCTTAAATAAATTCTCCAGTGCTTTCACAATTGTACTGTGAATATCATAAAAATACGGATTATCATAAAGGAACCGTCCATTCTTCATGATACTAAAACCAACTGCCTGATTCTTAAAATGAATTGGTGTAAACATATACGCATTATTGGCACCATATTCGTCCATGCACCGGTAGATGTCCTCCAGACTGTTCATGGAAACCTGACGATTGCGCTCAAATAAATGCGCAACCATCAGATTTTCACAACGATACCCCACAACCGGAAAAACCGTATTCACATCCGCATCAAAAAGCTGCTTATCAAGCACAAGGGCAAATCCATCACATTCCAGTTTAGAAAAATACTCTCCAATCCGTCCAAAAATCTCATCAAAAGCAGTTGCATTGACAATATTGCCCTCAAGTTCCATTAACAATTCTTCTTCAGCCTGCTTCTTCACGCCATGGACAATCTGATTTTTCACATATTCACGATAATCCACACGACCATGATTCGGACATCCACAGCTTTCAGTAAAAATACATTCTGCCGGAACAAAATGATGCTTTTCCAGCTTTTTCCCCGACCAGAGTTCCAGAAGAATTTCCATGCATTTCATTCCGATTCGTTCTCTCTCATGCCCCACCGTTGTAATCTGCGGATTAAAATATGCTGCCTTATCCAGATTATCAAAGCCTGTCACCAGAAAATCCCCTGGAATCCCATATCCCAGTTCTTCTGCCGCCTCACATAAACCTGCCGCAATATTATCATTTGCACAGACAAATACATCAGGAAGCCTCCATCCTTCTTCTGTCTCATAGTCATAATCGCCGTACAGAACCGGATTTTCATCCTCTTCAAGTCCGAACTTTTCCAAGCTGTCTCTGTATGCCTGCACTCTGAGGGAATTCTCATAATTATCCTCCGGTCCGCCTGCAAAAATAAATCTCCTGCAGCCATGAATCCCATAAAGATGCTCCATCATGTCTAAAATCGGCTGACGATTATCAATCCCTGCATAATAAAATCCCTCAATATCATATCCGATACTCACCACTGGCACGTCCGCCTCACGAAGCATGGATATAACTCTTGAGCGCACTTTTTCATCCATAATATTGTTACAGTCCAGAATAATCCCGTCATACTGGCTTAAATCCGGCAGGTTATAAATATTATACTCTCCCTGATTGTGCAGTTCGTCACGACTCCAGTTTCCATAACAGTTGTACTGGTGCAGACACACATCCTCCCCAGACTCCTGGATTACGGTCATGATTCCATCCACCCATGCATAGGTTATCAGTCTTTTCCATCCATCGGATATTAACGCTGCTTTCTTCATCTCTTGCCTCTGCTCTAAAAAATTTCTATTGCGACCAAAATCTTTGATAGAATTATATCATATTTTCTGCATATTTACGCCTATTCCAATCCAAGTGCCCTCATTTCCTGATTGACAGATTCCTCACAGGAACGCATGGCAAGAATGGTCTTTTCCATCAGTTCATCCAGTTCCCATCCAAGGCGCTCGGCACCTGTCTTAATCACGTCACGGGAACATCCTGCCGCAAATTTTTTATCCTTAAACTTCTTCTTCAGGCTGGAAACCTCCATATCCATAACACTCTTAGACGGACGCATTTTAGCTGCTGCACCAATTAAACCCGTCAGCTCATCACAAGCAAAAAGTACCTTTTCCATCTCATGCTTTGGCTCTACCTCACAGCAGATACCAAAACCATGGCTGCAAATGGAATAAATCATATCCTCCCCTACATTTCCTTTCTTTAAGAGTTCTGGTGCCTTTATGCAATGCTCCTGTGGATATAATTCAAAATCAATATCATGAAGAAGTCCTGTAATTCCCCAGTACTCTTCTTCCTCGACATACCCAAGTTCCTTTGCAAACCAACGCATAGCACCTTCCACCGTCAGCCCATGTAAAATATGGAATGGCTCCTTATTGTATTCCATCAACAATTTTAATGCTTCTTCCCTTGAAATTGTACTTTGCATAAACAAATCCTCCTAACTACGCCAATATGCCATCCAGCATACTCATACACGCATATTAACTTATCAGGATTATTATACTACCGTAGATGAGGATTGTTCAAGAAGCTGTCTGAGCTTTTTATTTTCCAGCTCCATTTCTTCTATTTTTTTATCCTGTTCTTCCATTTGTTTTTGATTCTCTTTGATTACTTTTTGATTCTCTTTGATTACTTTTTGATTCTCTTCAATTACTTTCGCATTTTCCTCAATTACTTTCGCATTTTCTTCAATTACTTTCGCATTTTCCTCAATTTTCCGCTTTTGCTCGTCAATTTCCTTCTTCTGTTCATCAATCATATACTGCATGGTATTACGGTCCAATTCCCGCAATGCATCTGAAAACATCATAAGCACCTCCTTTGGACGTTCCCTGTAAGATGCGACTTCTTTATAGATTTCCTCAAGCCATGGATACTCTTCTACCAGTTTTTCTGCATCTTCATAATTTTCCGTTGTGAAAAACGACAGCCATCCTGTTAATATGCTTTTTTCTTTATGATAAGGAATATCACGAAAGACGTCAAGGGCTACCAGACAATATTCCTGCAAAAGATCCAGTCTAAGTCCCGTGTCAAACTGTACCTTTCCATGATGTATGTACTTACCAGGAAGTTCATGAAATATTCCTTCTGTCCTCTCATAAATAACAATCGTGTACACCTTCCTTAGATCCTCATACAGAAAATCTTTTCCTCTTTCTCCCCGAGTCCTGCTGTACTGACGTAATACAATATCTGAGGAATAACAGGAAATTCTTTCTCCCGGAAAAAGATAAGGATTTTTCTGTACCTCCACATTGGCAATGGAACCATCTTCCGCCTCAACCAGAATATCCATTACCACCATCCGTTCACCATCAACATAATTATCCTCCAAAGGAAGTATCTTTTTCACACGGACTTTTTCACCAATCAAGCTTGAAATCAGATTGGACAAACGTTCTGGATGGACATCTGGATGGAAAATCCGTTTAAAAAATGTGTCATACAAAATCGGAAGTGTTTTCTTACCGGTGCAGAAATCCATAAACCTCTGTTTCCACTCATCCCGCATTACAGAATACTCCCGATAAGTATCTGCATCTTTTTTCAGGTACGCAAGCACCTCTTCATCACTTGTAAAAGCATTTGATAACAATTCGTTGTTCATGGGCATTTACCTCAAATATAATATTTCTTCAAATTGGAATTAAGAGGTGAGACCTCACCAGAAACTTTGATTCCATAAAGATAAGTTTATTATAACACACAATTATTTCTTTTCAAGACATTTTTCAATTACTTTTTAAAATCCTAAATTTTTTAAGTTTTTTTGCTAAAGTGTCGGGTTCTCCTGCCGAATGCAGTTAGGCTGTGGGAGGGGCTGTCTGGGCGAAGGTGAAAATGGCATGCGAGTTATGAATTGTGGTTTTCTAACACAATACAGTTCATTTACTGACCAGTGACGAGCCGCCTACAATTGCCCTCCATGGCAAAAGCAGGCTCAATCTGCCGTCCTGGCAGATTGTCTCTGGATATCGCAGTATTATGCAAGAAAAGCCTACAATTCTCCACAAGCATTCCATTTTCACCTTCGCCCAGACAGCCCCTCCCATAGCCTAACCGTATCCGACAGAAGAACCCTCTGAATCGCAGTTTTCGCAATAATAGAATTAAAGAATTTGCCCTAAAACTCATTTAGTTATCGCGACAAAACAGGATGTCCGGGGTGACAGCGGTATGTAGAGGGGTTCTATCTGTGTCAGGGCGGTATGTTTGTGGAGAATTGCCGGCTTTTCTTGCACAATACTCATATCCAGAGACAATCTGCCAGGGCGGCAGATTGAGCCTGCTTTTGCCATGGAGGGCA
>CAMEUH010000147.1 GCA_945938055.1 uncultured Eubacteriaceae bacterium
CCATTGAGGAACTGAATGCAAATCTCATGGATATTCTGGATGACTGTGAGAAGAAGGCACTGGTTAGTCTTGATGGACAGGTGGATTTCACCTTAAAGGATAAAGTAAGAAATGGAAAGCTTTATGTAGAGCAGGGAATTATTGCAGGCTGTGCAGGCGGTGGCTTTGAGAATATCTGTGCTGCAGCAGATATTTTAAAGGGAAAGAGTATTGGTTCGGATGAGTTTACCTTAAGTGTTTACCCGGCAAGTACTCCGATTTATCTGGAACTTGCAAAGAATGGAAGGATGGCAGACCTTCTTGCAACCGGTGCCGTGGTTAAGACTGCATTCTGCGGACCTTGTTTTGGCGCGGGCGATACTCCGGCAAATAATGCATTCAGTATTCGTCATTCTACAAGAAACTTCCCGAACAGAGAAGGATCTAAGCTTCAGAATGGCCAGATTGCATCCGTTGCATTAATGGATGCGCGTTCCATCGCAGCAACAGCAGCAAATAAGGGATATTTAACAGCAGCAACAGATGTGGATGTAGAGTATACAAATCCAAAATATTTCTTCGATAAAACAATTTATGAAAATCGTGTATTTGACAGCAAGGGAGTTGCAGACCCATCGGTTGAGATTAAGTTTGGACCGAATATTAAGGACTGGCCGGAAATGTCAGCATTAACAGAGAATCTGGTACTTAAGGTCGTATCAGAAATTCATGATCCGGTTACCACAACGGATGAGCTGATTCCATCTGGTGAGACTTCTTCTTTCCGTTCCAATCCGATTGGACTGGCACAGTTTACACTTTCCAGAAAAGACCCGGCATATGTGGGCAGGGCAAAGGAAGTGCAGGAAGCAGAAAAGGCAAGAATTGAGGGAAAATGTCCTGTTGAAACATTACCGGAAATGAAACCGGTAATGGATAAGATTAAGGCTGCATATCCGAATGTAAACCATGATAATATTGGTATTGGAAGTACAATTTTTGCAGTAAAACCGGGTGATGGTTCTGCAAGAGAACAGGCAGCGTCCTGTCAGAAGGTACTTGGCGGCTGGGCAAACATTGCCAATGAATATGCGACAAAGAGATACCGTTCCAATCTGATTAACTGGGGAATGCTTCCATTTGTGATTGAGAAGGGCGAGCTTCCATTTAAGAACGGAGATTATCTGTTTATACCGGGAATCCGCAAAGCGGTAGAAGAGAAAGATGCAGTTATCAAAGCTTATGTAGTAAAAGAAGACGGACTGAAGGAATTCGACCTTCGTCTTGGTGATCTTACGGATGATGAAAGAACCATTATCCTTAAGGGATGTCTGATTAATTATTACAGAGATTAATGTAAAAATAAGAGCGCTTCCGAAAAAGGGAGCGCTTTTATTTTTTGTCAATCTTTTTATAAATCTTTACTTTGTGATTTTTCTTCCCAATTTAAATTCGGTGAAGTTGATAATAGCCTCTGCACAGCGGTCCCAACCAATGCGGGCACTGTTAAGACAAATATCATAGTTGGATGGGTCATCCCATTTCTGACCGGTATAATGGCTGTAAAAATCAGACCGGTACTTGTTAATCTTGGTAACCTTGCGTTCTGCCTCCTTGGTGGTAAGGCTAAGACGCTCAGCAATTTCGGCGACACATACTTCAAAAGGCGCCTGTATGTTTACACTGACAACATTAGGAAATGTTCTTAAAATATAGTCTGCAGCACGTCCAATAATGACACAGGATTCTTCCATTGCTTTCAGACGAATAATTTTTGCCTGATAATTAAACATATTCTCATCCGATACAAAATCGGAATCCTCAGGTGGAATAATATCACCTGTATAAACACCTTTTTTCTTATTAAATAAAGAAGGCTGAATCCGTTCATCTGCCTGATGGAATAAAGCTTCATTAATTCCGCTGTCATCTGATGCCATTTGAAGAATTTCCCTGTCATAACATTTTACACCGAGAGTCTCTGCCAATGCTTTTCCGATGGTTTTACCGCCGCTTCCGTATCCCCTGGCAATTGTAATTACATAATTGTCCATGCTGACCACTCCTTTCGGAAACAATATTGATATATACAGTATATCATATTGTCAGTGAAAACAACATAGATGAAATTATAAAATAGAAAGCAAATTCTTAATTATATTTATTTTTAAGCATAATTTTCGATGGCAGCATGGTTCCAATGGCGTATGCCGATAATAATTCCGGCGGAAATGGTATCGGCAAGCTTCATGACCGAGGCAAGACGTGTGGTCTGCAGAAGCATTCCGTCAAAAAGACCGGAATAATTTACGATACCGGTAATGTGAATATCTCCGATGGCAGGAAGGGAGCGATTGACACCAAGACCCGGAATCAGGGGACCTTGTCCAAGTGTATAATATCCGACATGGTTTCTGGTTCCCAGAGAGGCATCAATGGCTAAAATAAATGGATTATCAAAGTTATCATAAATCATGTCTATTACATTCTGGATGTTGGATGCATGTACAGGTTCCTGTAATGTTCCGTATACATAAACATTATTCAGGCTATATTTACATAGATTATAGCCTACCAGCGGTCCAAGACTATCTCCGGTAGAGCGGTCACTGCCAATGCATAAGATAATAAGCTGATGATGGTGTTTCATGTTATTATTCAGAAGCTGTGCCAGGTCAAGCCCCATTTTGTATGAGGAAATCTGGTTGCTGGAATCATAATATGCAATCATTTTTGTCTCCTTTACGTTATTTGAGAAGGATTTATTTCTCATTATTACCATATTTACGAAAAAAATTTCCAATTTATGAATTTTTTTATCGTCATAAAAAAACATAATCCATCAGAAAAAGTAAAAATGCAGATAGAAAAAAACAATATCACGTGAAAAACAGTAGTTTTTTAAGAATTTATGTCGTAAAAAAAATCGGGAAGGACGACAGGTTCCGATAAATTTTTTTTGAATAATGTGGTAGCATTGCAAGAAAATGACAAGGAGGAAAAGGTCATGATAGAAGTTGTTTATACTCCAAAGGATAACGGAAAAAATAACGATGTAATCCGTCTGCCAAAAAATATTAAACAAATTGGTGAAATTAAGGATTCCAGAAAAATATACATAGAGGACTATGCAATTAATTTTATTGAAGAGGCACATACACAGGAAGAAGGAAGTGTTGTCGGTGTTTTACTCGGAATGGCACAGAAGTCCGGCATGGAACGATATATTTTCATTAAGGGAGCCGTTCTTATTCCGAATGTATTTGTAAGTGAGTCGGAGATTTCCATTGCAGAGAATGACTGGGCTTATATTTATGAAATTGCAGGAAAATATTTTCCTTCCCAGGAAATTGTAGGGTGGTTCATGTCAATGGATGGCGTGAATGCGTCCATTTTACGCACCATGAAGAAGACACATGCAAATCAGTTCGCCGGAGGGGATAAAGTTCTTTTTGTGTTTGACAGGCAGGAAAACAGTAAATATTTTTGCATTTATGAAAACAATCAGCTGGTACGTCAGAGCGGATTTACCATATATTATGAAAGAAATGAAGATATGCAGGAGTATATGGTAGACATGAGAAATGGAAAGAGAATTGAAATTGAAACGGAAAGTGAAAATTCTGTTCAGAATCCGGCATTCCGTAATATGATGAATGAGACCCCGGAAACAGATAAGAAAAGCGGAAGAAAGCAGGCATTTGTAAATTACTGTGCCAATGTGGCAATGGTAGTGCTGATTTTGTTCATAGGAATGTATGTTATTGACGGGAAGAAAGAGAACAATTCCATTAATGTGGGTGAGGAGGGTGTTACTACCATTACACCGGTGGTCAAGGTAGATGGAGATGTTTATCCAACCACGGAACAGGAATCTGAAATGGAAAGCAGCGGGGAACAGCCACAGACCGAACCGGAAAGTACTGTCGCTGAGACGGAAAAGGAAAGTACAAAAGAGGCTGTCAATACTGCAAATGTAACGGAGGCAGAAACAACCGGCTCGTACATGACTGTAAATACAAATGTGGAGAACACGACGGCTGCAACAGAACCGGTTACGGAAGCAGCAGTTACTTATAAGGAACATACCGTCAAAAAAGGAGAGAGCCTGTTAACCATATGCAGAAAATACTATGGTGATACCTCAAAGGTAGAAGAAATCATGGCATTAAATGGAATTAAGGACATGGATAAGATATACATAGGGCAGATCATAAAACTTCCTTGAATATTTTGATGATTCGGTTATAATATTTGTAGATTAATATTATAATTTTGAAGGAACGGTATGGATGAAGAAAAGTAAAAGCGGCAAAATGGATAATGTCATTCCGTATATAAAACGGCAGATATCACCGGCAAAGATAGCTGCGGCGGTTTTTATCATTATTATTCTGATTATATTTTTAATTAATGTATATAGTTCTAACATGGCCTATACCGGCTATGACATATTACGGTCTGTAACAAGAGAAGACGGGGATAGTGCGTCTTATCTGCAGTATGGTGATGGATATATACGGTATAGTAACGATGGTATTGCATACTACAAAAATGATGGAACCGCAATATGGAATCATACATATGAAATTAATAATGCACAGGTTCGAATCTGTGGGGATTATATTGCAGTTGGAAATATAACAGGAAGAAATTTCTATGTTTATAATAAGTCCGGGTTAAAGGCAGAAATTGATGCGGCAATGACAATCACACAGATTGATGTGGCACAGCAGGGAGTCACGGCAGTTTCGCTGGAGGATGGCAATACAAATTATATTAATATGTATGATGCTGACGGAAATAAACTTTCTTATATCATAACCTCACTTACCGGGGATGGATATCCTGTGGACATGGCACTTTCGGATGATGGTAGTAAACTGGTTGTTTCCTATGTGTCCGTGAGTGGAGAAGAACTGCAGACGAATGTTGCATTTTACAATTTTTCAGATGTAGGACAGAATTCCGTGGACCGTCTGGTTGGTGGGTTTAATCATTATGGCTCATCTGTGGTTGGAAGGGTTGAATTTGTAAATAACAATACGGTAATTGCGCTTGCGGAGGACAGGGTAAGCTTTTATTCCATATCGCAGTATCCGGAATTAAAGGAAGAAGTGACCTTTGAAGATCAGCTGCAGAAGGTTACATATAATAATGAATATATAGGGCTATTATTTAATAACGCAGATTCCGTTGATAAATACAGGATGCTTATATATAATATGAAGGGACAAAAGGTGTCGGAGCTGTTTTTTAGCGAAGATTACCGAAATTTTGAGTTTAACAAAGACAGTCTCTTATTGTATAACGAAAAAGTTTTTACGATAATGAATATTAAGGGCAAGACAAAATATCAGGATAACTTTGACATGACAATAGAAAAGATCATACCACTGGATAGCGGACAAAGATTCCTAGTATTTAACTCAAAATATGTACAGGAAATAAAGCTGAACTAGGAGGTATCAATGAATACATTAACAATTATTATTTTGCTGGTTATTATTGTATTTGGCTTGATTGGTCATGCCAGAGGGTTTGTAAGAATGCTGCTGTCTGTGTTTTCACTTGCGTTGACATTATTTCTGGCGACGGTTATTTCGCCAACAATTAGTGAAGCGTTACAAAAAACAAATTTATATGATTCGGTGTATGATTCAACGTACGAATATGTAAATGATAAAATCATACAAACGGCAGCAGACAGTACCGAGGGTCTTTTAGATGAGCTGCAGCTTCCAAAGACCTTGAAGGATTATATTGGAAGCAGTCAGATTATTGCCGGTACGCAGCAGGATATTGCAAGGGAAGTAGCGTCCAGAATTACGAATGTAATTTTTGATGTTCTGGTTTTCCTGGTAACATTTCTGGCGGCAATGGTTGCAGTGAAATTAATCTTTGCGGCAATTAATATCGTTACATATCTTCCAATTATTCACGGCGCCAATCAGATTGCAGGATTGTTTGTGGGGATTGCAGAAGGGCTTATTTTTGTCTGGATTTTCTTTATTGTTCTGGGACTGATGGGAAATTCGGAATTTGCGATTGATATGTATGCACAGATTAATGAGAGTCCGATTCTTTCATTTTTGTATAATAATAATGTAATCATGAATGCGTTGTTTAAAAAGTAAAACTACTACGACTGACATTAACACATTCGGTTAAATTGGAATTGAAAAATCAGATGATTCCTGGATTTTAGGGGAGGAATGGTCTGATTTTTTATTTTGTCAAAATTTTTGAAAAAAGATGTTGACTTTGTAAATTCAAAGTGATATT
>CAMEUH010000148.1 GCA_945938055.1 uncultured Eubacteriaceae bacterium
ACAGGAAAATACGGAGCGGGAACGCAGGAGAGCTGATACTGAGAAGGAGCGAGCTGATGCAGCGGAAGAGCGAGCTGATGCGGCTGAAGCAGAACTCAGAAAACTAAAAGAACAGTTTGGAATCCAGAGTATGTGATGAGAAAATGAGGAATTCATTTGCAGCTAATTGGAGTAAAATATAGAAAAGGCAGCGTTATGCTGCCTTTTTCTCATCATTTCCGAAGAATTCCTGGTACCATACAAGGAACATGTAAATGGTCCAGATTTTGCGGCTGTTATCTTCTTTTCCTGCTTTGTGGCGGTCTAAGAATTTCATGATTTCATTTACGTTAAAGAATTTTTCTGCGGCCTTGCTGGTGAAAGCTTCCTTAACGATATTATAATATTTGTCTTCTCTCAGCCAGATGCGGATTGGAACCGGAAATCCAAGCTTTTTCTTTTCGGCTACCATGTCTGGAAGATAGCGGTGTGCGGCTTCACGCATGGCTACCTTTGTATTTTTGTCCGTTACCTTGTACTTGGTCGGAATGGTTCTGGCGAGGTTGAAAACCTCCTTGTCCAGGAACGGAACACGCACTTCCAGGGAATTTGCCATACTCATTTTGTCTGCCTTGAGAAGAATGTCGCCAATCAGCCAGAAATGAATATCAATGTACTGCATCTTGGTTACATCATCCTTATCGGAAACTTTATCGTAATATGGCTTCGTAAGTTCGGTAAATGGATATTTTCCGGTAGGGTTCTTTAAAATCTTTTCTCGCTCATTCATGTCAAACATAAAGGCATTACCGATAAATCGTTCTTCCACATCCTTGCTGGCACGAATCAGGAAATTTTTTCCCTTGAATTTGAAAGGTAGTGCTTTGGCAATTCCTGCCATTGCCTTGCGAAGAGGCTTTGGAAGCTTCTTCATCGGAGCAAGGGAAAGCGGCTCATGATAAATGTTATATCCGCCGAAAAATTCATCTGCGCCTTCACCGGAAAGAGCAACTTTTACGTGCTCAGCGGCAGTCTTGCTGACAAAATACAGGGCAATGGCGGATGGGTCGGCTTAAGGTATTCCAGTATTCGTCCGTTGTGATTAGCTTGCTGTAATTGTCAATCTGAATTTTTTCGGATAATTTCTTTGCATAGTCAATTTCATTATATTTTTCGTAGTCAAAACCAACGGTAAAAGTCTTGTCGCCGTGAAAACTTGCAGCTACATAGCTGGAATCCACCCCGCTTGAGAGGAAGGAACCAACCTCCACATCACTGATTTTGTGGCTTTTTACGGAATCCTGCATGACGTCGTCAATTTTGTCTACCAGTTCTTCCATGGAAATATTTTCATTCGCGTCAAATGTCGGTTCCCAGTAACGGGTGATGTCCATTTTACCATCTTTAAAAATAAAGTAATGTGCCGGCATCAGCTTAAAGATTCCCTTAAAAAAGGTTTCCGGAAGGACGGAGTACTGGAAGGTTAAGTAATTTTCCAGTGCATTTTCATTCATTTCCTTCTGATAACCAGGATATTCCAGAATGCTTTTAATTTCGGAACCGTATACCAGGTTGCCATTTACATTTGCATAGTAAAATGGCTTGATTCCAAAGTAATCTCTTGCGCCGAAAAGCTGCTTTTTATTACTGTCCCAGATAACAAAGGCAAACATTCCGCGGAGCATGTTTAACATGTCCGGACCGTATTCCTCATAAGCGTGGATAAGGACTTCGGTGTCTGCATTATTAGAAAATACATGCCCTTTTGCAATTAGGTCCTCACGCAGAAGCTGGTGGTTATAAATTTCACCGTTAAACGTAATGACAATGGATTTATCTTCGTTATACATAGGCTGGCTTCCGAAATCCAAATCAATGATGCTGAGCCGTCTGAAACCCATCGCAACGCTGTCGTCAATATGTTGTCCCGCACTGTCCGGACCACGATGGATAATTTTGTTCATCATATTGGTAAGACAAGTCTCCTTGTCATCTAAATCTCCCGTAAAACCGCAAAAACCACACATATTAGCCTCCAATCTGCCAGTAGCTTATTTCTATTGACGTGTGTTTTCTTCCATATTCTTAACCATAACCATCCAAATTATATCAAAGGAAGAAGAAAACGTCAATTTTAATAGTTATTTAATTGTAAGATAGAGATTTGTCTGCTATAATGAATATAAAATGTCGAACCAGATGAATTTAAAGGGGATATGTAAATGAAGTATTTTAAAAAAGAAAATCTTACAAAGGATATCCTTTCAGGAATTATTGTTGCACTGGTTTCGATACCGATTGCAATGGGATATGCACAGGTTGCCGGACTTCCTGCTGTTTATGGACTTTATGGTTCCGTGTTTCCAATCTTGATTTATGGTTTGTTTACTTCTTCACCACAGTTTGTATTTGGTGTGGATGCAACTCCGGCAGCATTAGTCGGAGGTTCGCTTGCAAGTCTTGGAATCGTATCAGGTTCGCCGGAATCAATGGCAATCGTTCCGGTCATTACAATGGTTACGGCATGCTGGCTTTTGATATTTTATTTCATAAAAGCCGGCAAACTGGTAAATTATATTTCCACACCGGTTATGGGCGGCTTTATTTCGGGTATTGGATGTACCATCATTCTCATGCTGGTTCCGAAGCTTTTTGGAGGAGATGTGGGGACGGGAGAGCTTTTTGTTCTGCTATACCATATCTGGGAGGAACTGGAGCATTTTAACCTGCTTTCCCTGGTTCTGGGTATTGGAACAGTAGCCATCATGCTGATTGCAAAAAAATACATACCGAAATTTCCAATGTCGGTGGCTCTGATGGCAGTCGGTGCAGGACTGACTGCAGTCTTTCATATTGACCGGTATGGTGTGAAACTTCTTCCAAGGGTGGAGGCGGGACTTCCTAAGTTTATCGTGCCGGATTTTTCCATTCTTCTGGAGTATGGAGAAGATATCATCCTTTTATCTCTGACGATTGCGCTGGTTATTGTTGCGCAGACACTTCTTGCGACCAATAATTATGCATTAAAATATAATTACAAAATTAATAACAACCGGGAAGTACTGGCATATGCGGCAGGAAATGCTGCGGGTGGATTTGTGGGATGCTGTCCGATTAACGGTAGTGTATCAAGAACCGGAATTGCGGATCAGTATGGCTGCAAGTCCCAGGTAATGTCCATTGCGGCGGCGGCTACCATGATTCTGGTACTTCTCTTTGGAACGGGAATTCTTGCATATCTTCCGATACCGGTTCTTACGGGAATTGTTGTATCCGCCTTAATTGGAATTATTGAATTCAAGGTCGCAAAAAAGACGTGGAAGGCAGATAAGCAGGAATTTGGTATTTTTGCGGCGGCATTTTTCGGAGTACTGCTTCTTGGAACGATATATGGAGTGGTGATTGGCGTTCTGTTATCTTTTATTGCAGTCATCATTCGTGCGGTGATTCCGCCAAAAGCATTCCTGGGAATGATTCCGGGACATGAAGGGTTATACAATCTGAAGCGTAACCGGGATGCAAGACCGATTGAACATACGGTGATTTACCGATTTAGCGGCAATCTTTTCTTTGCTAATATTAATGCGTTTCAGCAGGATATTGAGAATGCCATTAAAGAGGATACAAAGCAGGTAATCGTGGATGCGAGGGGAATCGGAAATATTGATATTACGGCAGCAGAACGTTTGGTTATCCTGAACCGGAATCTGAAGGAACAGGGAATTCATTTTTACCTGACGGAGCATGTGGGCGCAGTAAATGACAAACTTCGGGCCTTTGGCGCAGAAAGTCTGATTGAGGAAGGCGTGGTGCGCCGTACGGTATCACTTGCCCTGAGGACAGCGGGAGTTACGAAACCTTATCCGCTGGAAGGAGTAGCGAAAGACATAGAATATCCGTATGTGGAGGCAAATGAGCGCCTGGCAGAATTTGAATGGGCATTTGGCGAAGGTGCAGAAGAAAAGATGGAACAGCTGGCGACAGAGGTTGCAGAGAAACTGGCTCATTCGGAGGTGTACAGTGAAGAAATGATTGTAGAGGCGGAGAATGATGCATCCTGGGGACGAGTAGGTCTTTTTGATGAGGATGAACTTCTGGGACGTCTGGAAATGCATTTGTCAGAACTTGAGGATGCAAATGAATTGAAGATGGATATGAAGGAGATTGAGAAACGGATTGCACAGAGGCGCAGGGTGATTGAAAAGAAGATTAAGAATTTAAGCCCTGAGGCACTGGAGATGTTAAAGAGGCACCGTGAGGAGATTGAGGAACATCTTAGGAAGAAGAATCCGGAGTATTATGAGAGGGTTGTGGAGATGAGGGAGAAATTTGAAAAGAAGCATGAGGAGAAATAATGAGGTGATCAAATGCAAATTATTAAATTAGTTCTGGGTGCATGCATTACGAACTGTTATGTCATAGCTTCGGATAAAGGGAATGCAGTTCTGATTGACCCGGCAGATGAGGCAGATAAGATTATAGATGCGATTGAAAGCCAAAATCTTAAGTTAAAATATATTTTCATAACACATGGACATACGGATCATATTCTTGCGCTTGAGGAAGGGAAAAATCATTTTAATGTGCCGGTTGTGATTTCAAAAATTGATGCGTGGCGTCTTGAAGATGAGGCATTGATTAATGAGCGCCCTTATGTGACCGTACCTTATAAAGCAGTACGCCCGGATATTCTGATTCAGGAGGATGATGAAATTTATCTGGATGAGCTTTGCTTCCGGTTTTATGGAATGCCGGGACATACGGACGGCTCCATGGCAATTGTCATGGGGGATACTATTTTTACGGGAGATACCCTTCTTTTTGAAAAGCATGGGAAAACGACTCTTCCGGGTGGGGATGAAGAGAAACTGGTGGATTCTATTAACCGGATGATGAAGGATTTTTCAGGGGATTACAGAATTCTTACCGGGCACAGGGAAGAAACCACGCTTGAGCATGAAAGACAGTATAATCCTTATGTGAGAAGATAGGAAAGGAGAAAGGAACATGGTCATTACAAAATATCTTTTAATATTGCTGGGATTATTATTTCTTACCGGGAATGGAAGTTATTCTGAACCTTCGAAGACAGAGCCGGTTGCAACGAATGCCTGGGCGGAAGCATATGCGGATAAAATGGAGGAATGCCTTCAGGAGGATCCTGAGAGTACGTTTGAACTGATTTATGTGGATGATGATGACATTCCGGAGCTTGCGGCAGGCAGACAGGGATTTTATGTGAGTGTATTTTCTTACGGACCGCAGGGTATCACCACTATTGTGGACCAGTGTGTTTATGGAGCTATGGGGATTGCAGGATATGAATACAGTCCAAGGGATAATGTCATGCGTTTGCGTGATGCAGACTATGCAGGTGCAATTATATGGCTGGACTACTGGATGATTGGGGAAGACAAGGAACGGGAGGAAATTTATGATAAGGTATTATGCTGCTCTTTCTACAATGGAATTTATGAAATGGTGGACGGAGTAGAGTTTAATGAGGATGTTTTGTATTATTTTTATGGAGAAGAATTGATTACTCCCGAAGAGTATGATTCATATCTGATTGATGGTGATTACCGGTATATAGAACTGGGGAAATCTTATGAAGAAATAATGGATGAACTGAATGAAAAGACGAAAAATACCTTGAAGTAAAGGAGACATTAATCAGGTGGAGACATCCGGAATCTTCAGCAATAGGCGGAATACACCGGTGGTAGATGAAAAATAGTTACAGAGAGGAGTCAGGGTTATGGAAAGAACAATAAAAGTTACAGGAAAAGGGAAAATTTCGATAAAGCCGGATACCATCCGGTTAATAATGTCACTGGAAGGAATGAAGAAGGAGTATTCCGACGTTATTCATTTGTCTTCAGAGATGTCAGAGAAAATTAAGGACATTTTTGAACAGCAGGGATTTGAGAAGAGCATGATACGTACTCTGAGCTTTGATGTAAAAGCGGAGTATGAAAATTATCAGGATAGAGATAATAGCTGGAAACGCAGGTTCACAGGATATAAATTCACGCATCGGATGAAAGTAGAGTTTCCGGTAGATAACAAACGGCTTGGGAAAATACTGTATGCCCTTGGACACGCCCCGTTATGTCCGGAAATCCAGCTTGAATATACGATTGCTGATATCGAAAAATCAAAAAATGAACTGCTGGCCAGTGCCGTTTCGGATTCCGCAGCCAAAGCAGCCGTATTAGCCAAAGCAGCCGGTGTCTCTCTGGGAGAAATCCTGAATATTGATTACTCATGGACAGAACTG
>CAMEUH010000149.1 GCA_945938055.1 uncultured Eubacteriaceae bacterium
CTGTACATCCGCCTGGTGGATTCTTACACTTCCTCCACCAATTTCTGTTCCATTCAGCACAATGTCATATGCTTTCGCACGCACGGCACCCGGGTTACTCTCCAGCATGTGAAGATCTTCATCCATCGGCATGGTAAACGGATGATGCATGGCAACATAACGGTTTTCTTCATCTGACCACTCAAACTGTGGGAATTCCGTTACCCAGAGGAAACGATACTCATTCTTGTCCAGAAGTCCTTTCTGTTCTGCCAGCTCCAGACGAAGCGCACCAAGAACATTCCAAACAATCTTATTCTTATCCGCAGCAAATAACAGCAAATCGCCCGGTTTTCCGGAAAGTGCCGTAATGATTGCCTGCGTCTCTTCCTCTGTCATGAACTTTGAAAACGAAGATTTGACACTTCCATCCTCATTAATTACCATGTATGCGAGTCCCTTTGCGCCATAGCCCTTTGCAAAATCAACCAGCGCATCGATTTTCTTACGCGGCATGTCACCCATGCCCTCTGCATTAATACCACGGACAGAACCACCTGCCTCAATGGCACCGGTAAATACACCAAATCCACAGTTCTTTACAATTTCGGTAATATCCTTAAGCTCCATTCCAAACCGTAAGTCTGGTTTATCAGAACCAAAACGATCCATTGCTTCCTGCCAGGTCATTCTCTGAATCGGGAGTGATACCTCCACGCCGAGAATTTCCTTAAACAGATACGCCAGCAGTCTTTCATTGACATCAATGACATCATCCAGGTCCACAAACGATAATTCCATGTCAATCTGTGTAAATTCCGGCTGACGGTCAGCTCTCAGATCCTCATCTCGGAAACATCTTGCAATCTGCATGTAACGGTCATACCCGGAAACCATAAGCATCTGCTTAAAAAGCTGTGGTGACTGTGGCAGTGCATAAAATTTTCCCGGATGCACACGGCTTGGAACAAGATAATCCCTTGCACCTTCCGGCGTACTCTTTGTCAGCATCGGAGTTTCAATTTCAAGGAATCCTTCCTTTGCAAGAAATGCCCTTGTCAGTGTTGCCACCTGGCTTCGCATAATAATATTCGACTGAATGTCCGGTCTTCTAAGATCCAGGCAACGATACTTCAGACGCAGCTCTTCCTTGGTATTAATATTCTCTTCAATCGGAAATGGAGGTGTCAGTGATTCAGAAAGAATACGAATCTGGCTGGCACGTACTTCAATTTCACCCGTCGCAAGATTTTCATTTACGGCACCGCTTCTTACCTCAACCATACCTGTTACGGCTACCACAAACTCACTTCTTAAACGTGCTGCCTTCTCAAAGCCTTCCTTTCCAATGTTTTCTTCCTCAAAAATAAGCTGTAAGATACCGGAACGGTCACGAAGGTCCACAAAGATAATTCCACCTTTATTCCGGTTCTTTGCAACCCATCCCATTACGGTAACTTCTTTGCCAATATCCGTCTTAGAAAGTTCTGCACATCTGCAGGTTCTCTTAAGACCTTTCATGGATTCTGCCATTTTTCATTTCCTCCTGTTATGTCAAATTAAAAATCTCTTCTATTCCGTCAAAAACCAGACTGCAGTCTTCAATCTTCTTCAGCGTCACATCCTCATGAATAACCCGCTGGAATGCAATAAATACTTCCATGTCAAAGTTTTTAACCTCATCAATCATGATTTCCATGGCTGCCTCATGAGAGAATGCCTTCCGGTACGGTCGGTCTGAAATCAGTGCCGCAAAGGTATCCGCCACCTTTAAGACACGGGCACCAATGGGAATTTCCTCTCCCTTTAAATTATCCGGATAACCGGAACCGTCATAACATTCATGATGGTGCAGCACCGTTTCCAGGGTAAGATACGTAAAATCATAATGCTGAATGATATCGTAACTAATCTTGGAATGCATCCGCATGTATTTCATTTCCTCAACAGCAAGAGAGCCTTCATTTCTTCCATAAAGATATGGTGCCAGCTGAAGCTTTCCCACATCATGCACCAGTCCTGCCACTGCCATCTCATAGCACATGTCTTCATCAAGTTTCATCTCTTTTGCAATCAGATAAGTCAGATTACTCACCATGATGCCATGATTTAATCCACTTTTCAAATCACTTAAAACGGTACGATTCAAATCTATCATGTTCGTCTCCAAAAAACAATTTTATCAAAATCAAATGTTATTTTCCACAAAAAATTTCTTCTTGCGTTCAATCATCTCATCCAGCCTTCCAATGTAATGATTCACATCCTTGACATTTTCAATGCGTTCAATCCGGTTCTCCTCCGGAAATACAAATTTTGAAGAACCACCTGCACCCATGGCAATTATACTCTGGCGCTCCTCCATAATCAATATGTTATACAAACCTTCCATGGAGTTTTTTGCATAGCCCACATTTTCAAAATTCCCTGCCATGTTCTTCTGGCGGTAAAGATAATAGGGATTCAGTCCCATTTGCCCGGCATACTGCGCTGTCATTTCAATGATTTCATCCGTATTATGAATACTGCCGCTAAACTTATCCTTCCAGAGATTCAGTGCTGCCGCACGCTTAATTGCCAGGGAATGTACCGTGAGATTTTCCGGCGAAAGCTTCTTTACTTCCTCCATGGTATGACGCACATCTTCCTGATTTTCACCCGGAAGTCCCACAATCAGATCCATGTTTATATTATCAAAACCACACTCTCTTGCAAGATAGAAAGCCTCACGGACCTGTTCCACCGTATGGCGTCTTCCAATCAGATCCAGTGTCTTCTGGTTCATGGTCTGTGGATTGATGGAAATCCTCGTCACGCCATGCTTTTTCAACACAAGAAATTTCTCTCTTGTTACACTATCCGGTCTTCCCGCTTCCACCGTCAGTTCTTTAAGTCCCGATAAATCAAACCATTCCTCAAGGCCGCTAAGAATCCGGTCTAACTGTTCCGGCTCCAGGGTTGTCGGGGTTCCTCCCCCAAAATAAACCGTATCTGGTTTTCTCCCTTTAAAAAGTTCTGCCATTGCCTTCATTTCGCAAAGAAGGGCATCCACATATTCATCAGTCCGTTTCTTCCATGCAGCAATCGGATAAGAAGTAAAAGAACAATAAAGACATGTCGTTGGACAGAATGGAATTCCGATATAAATGCTAAATCCCTTCTCATAATCAAGCTTCTTTAAAAGCATTTGTTCCCGCTCTGCCACCTTTAAGGAAAGATCTGTCTTTCTCTGGCTGACCCGGTATTTGTCCCTCATGACCAATCGAATCTCATCCTGCATTTTTCCTTCTTCAAGCATTCCCATTACAATCTTTGTAGGGCGCACACCGGTGAGAATTCCCCATGGAAGTTCTTTTCCCGTATCCTTTTCCAATGCCTGATACAGAGTGGTCTTTAATGCATGATAAACTTCCTTTTTGGAGTCATCTTCTGCCACTCCGTTCAGAATGACATCATTAATGGATACAGAAATCTGTCTTCCTTCAACAGTAACACAAACGGTCTTTTCCACAACATCTTCTGTTGTTGTTTTTGCTTCCACCGCCGTAAAAGGATGGAATGCCTTTATCAAAACCCGGACTTCATCATAATATTCCTGGTTATTTACACTCATTAAAATCATGACAGTTCAAAATCTCCATTCAGATATGATACACAGCAATTATGAACCTTTTCATACCCAACCGTGGTGGAATCCCCATGCCCTGGATATACCTTCGTCTCTTCCGGAAGAGTAAAAATCCGGTCCCGTATAGACAAAAGGAGTTTTCCCGTATTTCCTGTCGGAAAGTCTGTTCTTCCAACGGATTCATGAAAAATGGTATCCCCGCTTATGAGAACTCCCTCGTCTTCCAGATAATAACAGCAGCTTCCCTTTGTATGACCAGGTGTATGCAATACCTTTATGCAAAACCCTGCTATCTCCACTTTCTGGTTATCCACAAAGGTCTCATCAATCGTTAATGCATATGGTCCCATAAACTGTGAAGACAGATTTTCGTTGGCATTTTCCGCAAGTTCTTTCTCTTCTTCATGGGCATAACATTTTATCTGATACTTCTCGCAAAGTTCCCGTACCGCAAGAATGTGGTCAAAATGTCCATGTGTAAGAAATACAGCTTTGGGAATGTAATTTTTTTCATCAATCCACCGCAAAATAGCATTATAATAATCCGCAGGATCAATAATAATGGTTTCTCTCGTTTCCCTGTTACACAGGAAATAGCAGTTGGTGCTCATGGAACCAAGTGCCTTATAAGAAAGCTCTAATTTTCCCATTTCTTCCACATCCTTTTCATTCTTTTCCACAATCATCTATCCACGTGTTCTCTCAATATCCAGAACACCTTCCACATTACGAATCTTATCCACCAGCATCTTAAGTTCCTCTGTTGAACTTACATCAAAGGAAATCAGAATTGTCGCCTTATCCTGTTTGTTAATCCGGCAGTTCATGGCTGTCACACCAATATTGCGCTCTGTCAGAATCTTTGTGATATCCACAATGATTCCGATACGGTTATTCGCATAAATGCTAATTTCAACGGAATACTTTTCATCATTAACAATGCTCTCTGCCTGCCATTCTGCATCAATCAACCGCGTTCTTTCAATTTCCGGAAGATTCATGATATTGACACAATCCGTACGATGAATGGAAATTCCTCTTCCTCTGGTAACAAAACCAACAATTTCATCACCTGGAACCGGCATGCAGCATCTTGAAAAACGTACTGCCACGTCATCCACGCCTTTAACAATAATCCCATTGGAAGACTTCTTTGCCGGAGCCTTTGCAGTCCGGTCAGAATGAGAAGAATTCTCAATGGAAGCCATGATTTCCTGATCGGTAATTTCCTTCTTTTTCTTCTTCTCATACTCTTCACATAATTTATTAACAACCTGACTTTCCTTAAGACCGCCATGTCCAACTGCAGCTACAAGGGAATCCCAGTCCCTGAAGCCATATTTTACCATCGCCTTTTCCATGAACTCTGGCTTGGTAATCTCAGAAAGATGAATATTCTTTCCCTTACAATAGGTTGAAATCAACTCGCGACCTTTGATGATATTGTCATCCTTTAATTCCTGTTTAAACCACTGGTTAATCTTATTTCGTGCCTGTGCACTTTTTACAATGGACAGCCAGTCACGGCTCGGTCCCTTGGAATTCTGGGAGGTAATAATTTCAACACGATCACCCGTTTTTAAGACATATTCAATATTAACAAGCTTTCCGTTTACCCTTGCCCCAACCATCTTATTGCCAACCGCACTATGAATGCTGTATGCAAAATCAATGGTATTAGAGCCAGCCGGAAGATTCTTCACATCACCGGATGGCGTAAAACAATACACCGAATCGGAGAACAAATCTAAATCACTCTTGACAGAAGACATGAATTCCTTATTATCCGACATGTCCTTCTGCCATTCAAGAATCTGACGGAGCCATGCCATCTTTGCCTGTTCATTGCTGTCGCCCTTTCCGCCTTCTTTATACTTCCAGTGTGCCGCAATACCATATTCTGCAATACGGTGCATCTCATGGGTCCGAATCTGGATTTCAAAAGGCTGTCCCGTGGAAGAAATCAAAGTCGTATGCAGGGACTGGTACATGTTCTGCTTCGGCATTGCAATATAATCCTTAAAGCGTCCCGGGATTGGCTTATACATTTCATGAATGACACCCAGGGCCGCATAGCAATCCTTTACCGTATCCACAATAATGCGCACCGCAAACAGATCATAAATCTGATCGATGGTCTTATTCTGATTCTTCATTTTTTTGTAGATGCTGAAGAAATGCTTTACTCGACCGTCAATCTGTGCTTTGATGCCGGCATTTTTAATATGCTCACTGACCTCATCCACAATGCTCTGGATATATTTTTCGCGGACATTCTTGCGCACCGCAATTTTATCCACCAGATCATAATAAGCTTCCGGTTCCAGATATTTCAGGGAAAGATCATCCAGCTCCACTTTGATTTTGGAAATACCGAGTCTCTGCGCAATGGGCGCATAGATATCCAGAGTTTCTCTGGCAATGCGCTGCTGGCTTTCCGGCTTCTGGTACTTTAAGGTACGCATGTTGTGAAGTCTGTCTGCCAGTTTAATCAGAATCACACGGATATCCTTTGCCATGGCAAGAAACATTTTACGAAGATTTTCCGCCTGCATTTCCAGTCTGTCAGGCTGATCTCCGTTTCCCGTGAACTGCAGTTTTTGCAGCTTGGTAACGCCGTCTACCGGCAGCGCCA
>CAMEUH010000150.1 GCA_945938055.1 uncultured Eubacteriaceae bacterium
ATCGGCGCGTGGCTCAGTTTGGTAGAGCGCTGCGTTCGGGACGCAGAGGTCGCAAGTTCGAATCTTGTCGCGCCGATTGAAAAGCCCTCAGAAATTTTGTACTTTCTGAGGGTTCTTTTATTTATTTCGTCTGAAACGAATAAATATACCAGTTTCCATCCTTTTTCTCATACAGAACACGGTATTTCACCTGTTCATTTACTGTCCGTTCCCGCTCGGTATCCGGAATCTTTGTAAGTTCAATATACACATCACAGGCAAAATGATTTTCATCAAAAATCTGCATGTCCGTTACTTCTTCTTTTGTAAACTCCATGGATTTTGCCTTAATCATCCATTCTAAGGATTTCTGGGAATTTTTGACTGCCGCGTAAGCTTTACTGTCCCTTTGCATGACAAGAATCAGATCATCCAGTGACACCATACCGCTGATATGCTTTAAATAAGGTTCAAACTTAGCAACTGCTATTTTTGCCAGTTCTTCATCATGGCAATAACTTCCTGCCACATAATCATTGTCCACAGGCTGAATCTCATTTCCATTCCGGTCCTGCACAACAATATCAGTGATTGCCTCTGCCTTTACCTCATAGACATGTTTAGAACATGGCAACCCGGAAAGACCGGAATAATCTTCATAAATTGCATCCTCTAAGCTCTCTTTCGCAAGAACCGTTTCCCCACTGCCCTTTACGGTAATTGTCATGGAGGTATCCGCAATGATTTCAAAGGTCTTAAGCTTCTGTGAATCTGCCGCTTCTTCCGTTGTTTTATCCGGCTGTATACTCATGCCATTCGTCCGCAATTCCGCAAGAATTTCCTTTCTTGCATTCTCTTCTTCATAAGAAAACTGAAAGTCATCCAGTGCATTCCATTCAAAAATACAGATTCCAATAATAAATAAAACCCAGACAACAGCATATCCTGCTGCCACATGCTTAAATTTCATTTTCAAATCTCACCTCATTCCCCTCGTACCACAATGCAGGTTGGCATTTCCCGCGGGCCATATAACGAAGAACAGGAATTCAAAAGTTCTCCTTCATAATACATTACGGAAGAGCTTCCTCCATCCAGATTTGCTGCATTTACCGCACCGAAATCCAGCATGATCTGTGTAATATCCGAATAGGATGCCCCAAGGCTGGAACTTTGTCTTCCATCAACCACCAGTAAAAGAACTGCCCCGTCCTGCCGTTGTCCGATTGCCGTCCGCGGATTCAGTCCGCCGCCTCCGGAAGCCTTGGTAGGTTCACCGTTCACCACGAGAATCGGACCAAAGGAAACTGCATCCCGTATTCCCATCTCCATGGCCTGTTTTCCGGTCATGGTTCCCACTACAAAGACATTCTCCTTGTTAAAGCCAATGATTTCATATTTTCCGTCAGGACTTCCATACCGCAGTTCTCCTTCCGAGATTACGATTCCCTTCGGAATGCCACCATTTCCGGCTCCCTGTGGGTCTTCAAAGCCTCCTGCGTTGACACCACCCACCGCATCATAGGAAGCAATCATGTCAACTACCTTTTTCCCCGGAACATCTTCAGAATAAACCTGTGATGACGTTCCTACCATGACTCTTGACGGATCTTTCACAATCATCATGATCCCTTTGTAAGTAGAACCTGAAACCTTATGAAACTCAATCTCCTCCTGTACCGGTTCCTCCTGATTTTCTTCTCCGGCTGCCACCATGGATGCATCTTGCTCCTCACTATTATTTTCCTGCTTTTCCACCTGAATCAGAGAAGTATCCACAACATACTGACTTTCATCTTTTTGTGATGCCTCAATCTGTTGAATCTCCTCCTTGCTACAGAACATGTCTGCCAGAAACCCAACAGCACTGGTTTCCCTGACAGAAAGCACAAATAGTTCCCTCGCCCGTTTTGAAGGTCCGTTTACACAAATCCACATAACACTCCAAAGCCCCAAAAGCAGCATGCCAAGCGTAATTCCCAACATAATCAGAATTCTTGCAATTACCTTTTTCAATGACTCGCCCTCTCCAATCTTGTATCCATTTTAAAAATATATTATAATTATAACAGATTTATCGACAAGATACAGTAGTTTTATGGGAGGAGTGTTTAAAATGCCAGCAACCTATGCACATTATCGTTTTGGGTGCGATGTCTTAAAGGAACTTCCGGAACGTTTTCACTTATCAGAAAAGCAAAACCGCCAATTATTCATGATTGGTTTACATGGTCCTGACATTTTATTTTACTACCATCCTTTTCGTTCCAATCCCATCAAACAACACGGCATGGATTTACATAACCGGATTGCATCCTCCTTTTTTGCCCGTGCTCTCAGCGTCATCAATTCTTTTGAAGACCAATGTGAACGGGAAGGGGCCATTGCATATATAGACGGAGTCATCTGTCATTATGTCCTGGATCATTTCTGCCATCCCCATGTCTACAATCTGGTGGATGAAGGAAATTTTCTTCATTCGGAGATTGAATCTGAATTTAACCGTCTGCTGCTTTTGGAAGATGGCTTTGAACCAGTAGGCAAGGTCGTAACCGGTCATATTGTTCCATCACGTTTTAATGCCAGAATCATTTCCAGATTTTATCCGGTAACCGAGCCAAAGACTTTGCTTCAGGCCTTAAAATCCTTTATCTTCTGTGAAAATATGCTGAATCTTCCGGAGGGCAGAAAAAGAAATCTTGTGTCCTTTGCGTTACGTTTTTCCGGCAATTACGATTATCTGATTCACATGATGATTAGCGTGACGCCCAACCCAAAGCTTAATGAAAGCAATCTGGTTCTGCGTGATTTATACGACAAAGCAGTACCTCTTGCCGTGAAATTAATTCATGAACTGGAAAGCAACCTCAATGGTTCTCTTCCTTTGTCCCACGAATATGATCACACTTTTTCAAGAGATTAGGTAAAATAGAGAAATTGCAACGCAATTTCTTATTAGATAAAAAAGAAAGGTCCCCTCATGCATCATCCTTCCGAACAAAAAATTGCACAGGCTGCCGTCATTTTGATACTGCTGATTCTGACTGCATCCTGTGCCGCTATTTTCCATAACTATTATAATCAGGACTCCGGTGATAAAATTGCATCTGTTTATCAGGATGGCACCCTCCTGTATACCTTTCCCCTATCACAGATAACCGATGCGCAGGAAATCACAATTTCCGGTGAAAACGGCGCATACAACCTGATTCTTGTGGAACCGGGAAGTATCATGATGAAGGATGCCTCCTGTCCGGATCATTTATGTATCCATATGGGAAAAATCACCTCATCAGCCCTTCCTATCACCTGCCTTCCGAACAAAATTGTCATCCAGATTTCAGATGACAATTCGCAGGATATTGATTCCGTTTCCTATTAGACCACTATAGGAATCATAAAATCTGAATATACCATAAAAGGAACCAAAACATGACATCAAAAAACTTTTATACAAAAAAACTTACTCTGCTGGCACTGTATACAACGTTGTCCCTTGCCATTTATCTGGCAGAATCCATGTTTCCGCCTCTGGTTCCAGTTCCGGGAATCAAGCTGGGACTTGCAAATATCATCACCCTGATTGTTCTGCTAAATCATTCTGCAAAGGATGCCACCATCGTCTCCCTTGCAAGAATTCTTCTGGCTTCTTTTTTTGCCGGAACAGCCGTCAGCCTCCTGTATAGTCTTTTGGGTACCATTCTAAGCCTTGCTTCCATGATATTCATGAACTATTTGCTGCGCCAAAAATATATCTATATCACCAGCATTATTGGTGCACTGTTTCATAATACCGGTCAGATTCTTGCTGCCATTTTTCTGACCTCTACACCATATGTTGCCGCTTATCTTCCCATCCTTATGATTAGTGGCATCGTGACGGGGATTTTCACAGGTTTTTGTGCGCATTTTGCAAACAAGCACCTTAAGAAACTGATTTCGCGACAATTTTAACCGCATATTTCTACCGATTACTCATCTCAATAAACCGCTCCAGCTGTTTTAATGCCTTACCGCTTTCAATAGCTTCTCTTGCAATCTGTATTCCTTCCTCAATGGAGCACTGTGTTGCCACATGAATGGCTGCACCGGTATTTAAAATGACTGCATCTGTTTTCGGGCCTTGTTCGCCTGACAGGATTGCTCTGACTGCCTTCGCATTCTCTTCCGGAGTTCCGCCCTGCAGTTCTTCCTTCTTACAGCGGCTAAAGCCATAATCTTCCGGCTTTAGCACATAAGACTTAAATTCACCTCCAACAGATTCACAAACCGTCGTTGGCGCACTTAAAGAAATCTCATCAATGCTGTCCTGCCCGTATACCACCATTGCATTTTTAACACCAAGATTACATAATACTCTTGCAAGAGGCTCTACCAGTTCTTCTGAATATACACCAAGAAGCTGCATGCTTGCTCCTGCCGGATTTGCCAGAGGTCCAAGACAATTAAATAAGGAACGGATTCCCATTTCCTTTCTGACACCTCCCACAAAACGCATTGCAGTATGGTATTTCTGTGCAAACAAAAAGCAAATATTAATTTCCTTCAAAAGCTGGGCACTTTTCTCCGGTGAAAGATCAATCTTTACTCCCAGTGCCTCCAAGCAGTCTGCTGTTCCACATTTACTGGATGCCGCACGATTTCCATGTTTTGCTACCGGAATTCCTGCAGAAGATGCCACAATGGAGGCTATGGTAGAAATGTTAATGGTGTTAGAGCCATCTCCTCCGGTTCCCACGATTTCCAAAACATCCATGTCATTCAGGAACCGTTCACAATGCTGTCTCATGACTCTTGCAGCAGCCGTAATCTCTTCAATGGTTTCACCTTTCATGTTAAGTGCCGTCAGAAAAGAGGCCTTCTGCGCATCCGTTGCTTCGCCGCTCATAATTTCATTCATGACGGCTGTCATCATTTCCTCATCCAGATTCTCCTTTTTTACTACCTTTGCAATTGCTTCTTTAATCATTTTCTTTTCTCCTTCCCATTCTGCGAGAGAATACAGACCATCATACAGTTTCTGCAGAACAGTTTTCTTTATGGAAAGAAATGCTTTCCTGACAAATAAAAAACGCCCCTGACAACAGAATCAGTCTGTTGTCAAGGACGGTATCATTTCATCTTATACCGCGGTGCCACCTTGATTTGTGGAATCCACACTCTCATCAGAATACTAACATATTCCCGGCAACTTACGTATGCCATCACGTCATGGAATACTCGGAACATTCATTCCTTTGACCATGCCCTCCGTGGTCCATTTAATAAACTGCTTTCTGCCGGTTCTCAGCCATCCGGCTCTCTGTAAGTGCACATTTTATTTTTATCTCCACTTCAACGGTTTCATTTTATGAAATTGTCCGTCAGATAATTACTGACCTGTGATTATTATACTCCCATGAGTTGAAAAGTCAAGATTGTTTGGGCGAAATATTTTAAAGAATTTATCTGTCCCTTAAAACCTCTTAATCTTCTTCGTCGTATTTTTCTCAAACTCAACCTCACGGACTTTCAGCTTAAACACTCTCTTATACAACGGTGCACTCTTATTATATTCATCAATAATTCCCTGAAGTGTACCCTGCATATCCTTTATTTTCTTCTTAGCCGCATATTCATAATCCGGAAAAATCTCTGCCTCAATGACTCCTTCGCTGTCACGGACCAGAACCTCCTGCACCAGACGATTTTCACCAAGCTTGTTTTCAATTTCTTCCGGAGAAATGTTTTCGCCATTTGGTGTAATAATCAGATTCTTCTTTCTTCCGGTAAGGAATACAAATCCATCCTCATCCACATATCCTATGTCTCCTGTCTTAAGCCATCCGTCTTCTAATGCTTCTTGTGTTTCCTTTGGCATGTGATAATATCCCTGCATGACACTGGAGCCCTTTACCCATAACTCATCCTCTACTGTTTTTGCTTCACAGTTTGGCATCAGTTTACCCACGGAACCTTCTTTATTATTCCAGCTTAAGTTGGTACTGATAACCGGTGCACACTCTGTCATGCCATATCCCTGAAGGATGGTAATGCCATATTTTTTAAAGGTCTGTATGTATGCCGGATTCAGATATGCGCCGCCACTGCAAATGGTGTGAAACTGTTTTCCAAAAACCTTTGCCTTCACAAGCGGTGCCGGCATCCATGCTGCATCCTCAAGTTTCTTGGCAAGAGTTTCTATCATC
>CAMEUH010000151.1 GCA_945938055.1 uncultured Eubacteriaceae bacterium
TACATCTGTTTCGCGAATTTCTCCGTTATTAAAAACCACCTCTGCCGTCTGTGGAAGCCTCACCTCATCACCCATTCGTACCTTCACAGAAATGTCCCTGACGTAATCAATTCTTAATTCTGTTGTTGCTCCACTTCTTAAAAATCGAAAAACACTTAAGGATGCAAGCGGATGCCCCTCAAAATCAAACATTGCCTGATTATCCCAGGCAGAACCTCCATAGTAAACACCGGCATCCTCCGGGTCATAGTCTGCCGAATAAATGCTTGCCCAGCCGGAACCAAAGGTTTTCCAGCATTCCTCCCGTTCTTCCTGTGATGCTGCCGGAACAGGAATCCACGCCGGTTCCCAGTAGATGACACCCATGCCGGCATTACCCGTGTCCACAACTGCCTGTACCACGTCACGGACAGCATCTGCCTGCCCCTGCACGGTTACCGGATAAGGAAGTTCACAAATCGTCTCTTTTGAAATCGTGTTACCAAAGCCGTCTCCATCTTCCATGGTATAAGCATAGGAAACCTCCGCCACCATGACCTTCTTCTGGTATCCCTCACCGATCTTCTTCAAAATCTCTGTCAGATTTTCTGTTGTTCCATGCCAGTATGGATAATAGGAACTTGCAAAAATATCATAATCTACTTCAAATTTATTCAGCATCTGTGCATAGCGTTCATAATTTGCCGGTGTCTCCGGATTCGTGAAATGAACCGCAATCAGGATTTCCTTTCCTGCTTTCTTTGAAACCTCTCTTACCGCTTCTGCTGCTCCCGTAAGAATGCGGCACCGGTCACTCCACTTTGTTTCACCGGAAAGGCCGTTTGTAATTTCATTTCCAATCTGTACCATAGTTACATCAACACCTGCATCCAGCATCTTTTTTAAGGAATCTCTGGTAAATTCATATGCCGCCTGCTTTTTTTCCTCTGCCGTCATTCCTTCCCATGCTTTTGGTGCCATTTGCTTTGACGGGTCCGCCCAAAAATCCGAATAGTGAAAATCCACCATCACGTGAAGACCATAACCAG
Organism: uncultured Eubacteriaceae bacterium; assembly: GCA_945938055.1. Classification (GTDB taxonomy): domain Bacteria; phylum Bacillota; class Clostridia; order Lachnospirales; family Lachnospiraceae; genus MGBC120314. Next base: position 1,029 of record CAMEUH010000151.1, read on the forward strand.
ATGCTCTCTTTCCAATTTCCACTGCAGTATCCACATCATTATTTCCGCCTCCATATCCATTTCCGTCTGCATCATAAGGGTCATTCCAGACACGGATACGGATGGTGTTAATTCCATTTTCAGCAAGAGTCAGCAGTAAATCCTGTTCCTGTCCTTCTTCATTATAGTACCGGACACCGCTTTTTTCCTGTGTAAGAAGCGTTGAAACATCTGCACCCAGTACAAAATCCTCCGGCATGTCAGATACTGCCTCCACGAAAATTTCCGGTTCTGATGTGCTCAAGTAAACCTTTGTTGCTGCCGCTTCTTTTTGGCAGCCTGCCAGTCCGAAAATCAGTACAAAAATCAGAGTTCCCATAATCCACTTAGTTTTTCTCATACCGCTATCCCCTTCTTAACAGTCTGCTTCCACAATCATTAAATCCCACGGTTTCAATAGCTGTTTCGTTCCCTTTTCCACTAATTTTTCTGACAGAAGTTCTTTTCCGTCTGCGCCTTCATAAACAAATTCCACCTCATCCGGAGAATAATTGAAATAAAAGCGGACCTTTTTTTCGTATTCATTGAAACCTTCTTTTATAATAACCGGGAACACCGTGTTCTTTCCGGATACTCCTGCAAGCTCCAGCACTTTTTTAAGAACATTCCCCAGGGAGTCTTCATCCATGTGGCATCCGATATAAGTTGCCGTACCTTTTCCAAATGCATGATGTACCACTGCCGCATACTCCTTCCAGAACGGATGGGAATATGTTGCCCATGCCGATCCCTCTCCCGGTATCAGAAGCTCCATCCAATGGCTGACAAGACTCTTTTCCTCAGAAAAACCATCTCCACACAAATGAACATTTTTCGGGCAGGTGAACTGATCATAGGTTGCACCGATTACATCCGTCATGCCATGTGGCTGGTCATCCGGATAAATTTTTAACTGCCTGTCTGCAAAAAGTGAACGGTACGTCATGATTAAATGTCCGCCATGTTCCACGTAATTTCTAAGACGGCCTATGGTTTCCTCATCCGCACTGTACAGGGCAGGAACCACTAAAACCTTATATTCCAGAAGATTTTCTTCTCTGTCATTCACCAGACTGCATTCGATATTCATCCGGTAAAAAGAATCATAAATCCATCTTAAAATATCATTATAGTTCAGGGTGTCATCCACCGGAAATTCTTCAAATCCCACCAGTGAATCATTGCTTACCATGACTGCAACATCACATTGCTTTCTCAGATTCCGGATGTGTCCGCCGATTCTTGCAAATTCCTGTCCGATGATTTTTGCCTCGCGATAGGTTGCATTTTCCTTCAGATTGTGGCTTAACACACCCTTCCAGTAGCTTTCAATGGCATTATGGATAGAATGCCAGTGCCAGTACATGACCGAATTAGCGCCACAAGCAATATGGCTGTATGCCTGAAGACGAAGCTGTCCCTGATATGGAAGCCATCCAAAACTTCCCTGCGCCTCTGTTTCCAGTACCAGATAATTATCTTTTTTCAATGCATAGGCAACTGCACCGCCAAATGCAATCTCTGCTCCGGTCAGTTCATCCTCAGAATGATGATAGATATCACAGCCTGCCACATCCATGCATTCTGCCGCATCAAACTGATTTACTTCCGGCTGAATTCCGAAAGAAAAATTGCGCCACTCATAATCAAAATTATGGGTAATAAACTGTCCTTCTCTCATGTATTCACGAAGAATTCCTGCCTGCCACTTGTGAAAGTCCGTAACCAGTTTTCTCTGAAATTTCCGGTATTCTGCATCCAGACTTTGGTTAATGGTTCCACGGATATCCGGAAAATTCTCCCAGTCATCCACCCGGTTGCTCCAGTAATCCAGACCAAATTCATGGTTAAATTCCCCAATATCCGGAAACTTTTCCTTAAGATAGGAAACAAAAAGTTTCTGTGCACGTTCCGAACAGGTATCATACGGTTTGGTTTCATTATCAATCTGAAATCCGATTACATTTTCATAAGGCGCCGCCACCTCCATCATTTTCCGGATAATCCGTTCACAATGAAAACGATAGGCCGGATGGGTAATGTCCATATTCTGCCGGTGTCCGTAAATGCACGGCCCCGAGTGGGTAACTGACAGAATGTCCGGATATTCCTTTACCATCCATGAAGGAATGGCATAAGTCGGTGTTCCCACAATAACACTTATTCCATACTTCTTCGCACAATCCAGCATGTGAACCAGGTGTGAGAAATCAAATCTTCCATTCTCTGGCTCCCAGGTACTCCACGTGGATTCTGCAATCCGTATCACATTCATTCCCGCCTCACGCATCATCTGCATGTCAGTATCCATGCGTTCATACGGCATATATTCATCATAGTAGGCTGCTCCAAAATATAATTTGTTGGTTTTCATTGACATACTCCTTATAAAACAACTTATTTCTAAAAAATCCATTAAATTTCTTGACTTCTCTCTCATATGTGCTATTATAAACTTATAATTGCGCAATCGGTTGTTCTTATTATAGCATGACCCCAGTTTCCCGTCAACTACATGCGCACTGCTCGTTTATATATTGCGATTCCAATAAATTTTCAACAGAAAGGAGCATCGACTTGGATTCCACAAATCATGTTAATTCCAATAAAATCACAATTAACGATGTTGCAGATGCCCTTGGTGTTTCTAAGACCACGGTTTCCCGTGCCATTTCCGGAAAAGGACGGATCGGAAATGAAACCAGGACCCGCGTTCTTAATTACATCAGTGAACACAATTATTCGCCAAATGTAATTGCAAAAGGCCTTGCCACATCCCGCACCTATAATATTGGTTTTGTCATTCCGGGAGATTACCGTATTATTGACATTCCATTTTTCCAGAAATGTTTATTCAGCATTAGCGAAACAGCATCGGAACTTGATTACGATGTCATTGTATCTACTATTAATGGAAATGATATCAGCCATTTAGAGCGGTTAATCACAAACCACAAGGTCGATGGCATCATCCTTGCACGTACTGTGGAGAACGACCCCTCCATCCGGTATCTTCTGGAAAACCATGTTCCATTTGTGACCCTTGGAACAACTGACGAAGAAGGAGTTGTCCAGATTGACAACGACCACTTTAATGCCTGTGTTGAGCTGACTTCCCTTCTTTTATTAAAAGGAATAACTAATCTTGGTCTGATTGGCGGCAGTAAAAACCACGTTGTCAATCATAAGCGTTATGATGGTTATATCAAAGCACACGAAAAGCTTGACCGAACTGTTAATTATGAAAATATTTATCTTGATGTCAATAATATGGCCGGTATTGACCGTGCAGTAGATGATCTTCTGGAGCATGGTGTCCATTGTATCATCTGCATGGATGATTCCATCTGTCATCATGTATTAAACAAGCTGTCACGGGATCACATGCTTGTTCCGCAGGATGTAAAAATTGCCTCTTTCTATGACAGTGCACTGATGGAAATCAACTCTATTTCAAACACCGCCATTACCTCTATCAAGTTTGACATTCAGGAAATGGGTTCCACGGCATGCCAGACTCTGATCAATCTGAGTGAGGGACGTGAAGTAAAACCAATCCAGCTTTTAGGGTAGAATATTATTTTGAAAGCCTCTACACAGTCTGTATAATGTTTTCTATTCCTGCCCAGAAACACGCAGGAAAAATATATTTGTATGAAAAGGAGCGTGAATGATGTCATCCATTGCTCCTTTTTATTATTTTGCGCAACTCGTTCTTCCGTATCATGATTTCTTTAAAATCCGTTTTGTGCATTCTGTACAATTTTCGTTATCTGTTATTATTCAAACTATACATTGACACCAATTCTGTTAATTGTTAAACTGTCATTAAAGAGCAACCGATTGCGCATTTGAATCAATAGTACGGTCAGAATGCGCAATTTTACTAGAAAAAGTCACAGAAAGAGGTTTATTAAGAATGGACAAATTTGTAGTCAACATTATCCATCGTCCGGAAATGGTGCCTGAGTATGCTGAAAAGGTGACAGGCCATGGTAAGGAAGAAGACATTGGAAGAAGTGCTCTCCTTACGGAATCACTGGACATTTTTAAGACACAGCAGTCCATCGCCCACAAGAACGGTTTGAAAACAACCATTCAGATGACATATGCCAGCCTTTTTAATGAGGAAGCAATCGCGCTTGCCAAGGCTGATCATGAACAGTATGGCGATGAAATTGCTCTTACACTTCTCGGACTTCCTTGTAAGGAATTCCGCGAAAAATACAAGACCAAGGATTTCTGTATCTGGATGTTCTCACTGGAAGACAAGAAATCCATCGTTGATGATGTTTTTGGAAAGTTTTATGAGATTTTCGGATTCTATCCGGAATCCACCGGTTCTTATTACATGGACGCAGAACTTACCAATTACATAAAAGAAAAATATCCTTCTGTGAAATGTGCAGTTGCAACCTGCTGGGAAGAAGGTCCTAAGGCTTACCATACCTGTAATAATTCCTGGTATACCTTAATGGATGGTGGTCCATGGAACCCTTGGATTCCATCCAAGCAGAACACACACGCTCCTGCCGCTAACGAAGCAGAAGATTCCGGAATCGTTGCAATTCCTCATCTTTCCAGAGATTTGCTTGCATGTTATGACGGAAACGGCTCCAACTTCGGAACTCATCCACAGAACGTGCTGAGAGGAATGATTTACGATTCCAAGACATGGGAATTTCCTTATCTTTATAATCTGGTTGACCAGTACCGTTCTCTTGAAAAGTACAACAACGGTTACGCATACAACATGATGTTTGTAGGACCTGGCTGGATGAATAAGATGGGAAGATGGGAAGCACCATATGAGCTGCTTCTTAAATCCTATGAGGACGGAATGGCTTATTACGGGAAGCTAAAGAAAGAAGGCAAGCTTTGTGACATGACCATGGCTGAATTCGCCGACTACTACCGTGAAAAGAAGACCTACACCGAACCGGAATGTGCATTATGGAAAGACATCCTTTATGGTTCTGACAAGCAGATTTTCTGGTACTGCGACCCATACATGAGAGCATGTGTAAACATGGACCAGGGTGGTGCCATCGTGGATTTACGACCATATGCAGCCAAGTTAAACTGGCCGGTCGGT
>CAMEUH010000152.1 GCA_945938055.1 uncultured Eubacteriaceae bacterium
CGCTTGTTTTAGGCATGACATCTGCATTGTTATTTAACTTTTCAACCTGTCTGGTCGTATCCGAAATTAATTCTCCCATCATGGAAACATTATCCGATGCCGTTACCGTATCCTGTGCCTGTCTGGAAGCGCTGTCTGTAATCACATTCACGGAATTTTCCACGTTGTGAAGCGTATCAATGGTATTCTGAGCCGTAAAGTCCAGTTCTCCGGATGCCTGGATCAGTTCATCCGCATTCACACTGATATTCGCAACCATGTTCTTTAAAGAATCCTTAAGACTGACAACTGCTCTTGCCAGATCACCTGCTTCATCATGATGTTTCAGATACTTATCCTCAACCTGCACATTCAAATCACCTGAAGCCACATTTTGCAGTATTACAACGTTTTTCTTGATGGAACCTGAAATACTGCTGGATATGAAAAGCACAATGATAATACCAATCATCATAACAATAAGCACGGATACTGCAATTATCCCGATAATGCTTCTGATTGCGGCATCTTTCTGTGCTTTATCGGCACCAACAAAAATCATTCCTATCGGGTTCCGGGAATCACCCTTCTGATAAACCGGTATGTAATAACCATAATTTATAACCCCGTCAATGGATACTGCCTCACTAAAATATTCTTCGCCTTCTTTGAGAACTTTCTCCGTAATGACACTGCCTGCCGGACTTCCTGTAATTCTTTCCCCGGTTTCATCCACAGCAGAAGTAATTACCCTTCTTGTCCCATAAAAGAAGGTTACATCCATTCCCGATTTTTCTTTAATTGCATCCACCAGCGTCTCTGATTTGGAGATATTATATCCACCTTTCCAGATATCTCCATTGGATGCCTCAAAATAGTCCCCGGCATTCTGCTCATATGCCGCCAGAGTAGAAATTGCCGTTGCCCTTAAGGAATTCTGAATCTCATCTTTCATGGATGATGTAACAATCGTTGTCGTAATGAGAATAACAACTGCTCCCAGAAGTACGAGCGGGCAAACAGCGCCAAACAGCATTTTCTTTTTTATTGTAATCTTCATATGGTCTCTTTCCTCTCTTATTCAACAACAATAACGTTCTTAAAATACCAGTCAATTCCACCGGTAATGGTTGCATCATCCAGTGTCTTTCCTTCGGTTCCGATTATTTTTCCCTCGTTTGTTTCCATTTCACCATCAAACACATTAAATTTTCCGCTGATAATTGCTGCCGATGCCTCATCAATCTTTTCCTGTGCCTCCGGTGCATTCAGTCCGGAAAGAGAAGTCAGCTGAACCAGGCCTTCTGCCATTCCTCCATAATAATTCGAACCATCCCATGTTCCGTCAATAACACTCTGTACTGCCGATGTATAATATGCACTCCAGTTCCAGATAACACTGCATAATACAGCATCCGGGGCTTCCTTACTCATGTCAGAATTGTAACCGACACTCCAAACGCCCCTTTCTTCAGCTAGCGTAGAAGGATAGGAAGTATCGCAATGCTGTGCCAGCACGTCACAGCCCATATCCAGAAGCTCATTTGCAGCGTTTGCCTCACCTTCCGGATCAAACCAGCTGTATGTTACCTTAACATAAATTTTTGCATCTGGATTAACCGAATATACTCCCATTGCAAATGCATCAATACCACCTGTCACTTCGGAATTGGCATTGTCCTGTGCTGCCACATATCCGATCTTGTTGCTCTGTGTCTTTAGTCCTGCCGCAATTCCGCTTAGATATCTCGGCTGGTAAATCCGTCCAAAATAATTATTAAAATTCTTTCCGTTGGACAGATAACCGGTACCATGAGAAAAATAAATATCCGGATACTTTTCGGCAAAATCACTTGTCAGCTGCATATATCCCCAGCTTGTTGTGAAAATAATATTACATCCTTCGTCAACACATTCCTGAAGTGCTTTACGAACAGCCACATCATCCGTATCCGGCACATTAATTTTACGGATGATCTGATCATCTCTTAATCCGAGATTTTCCTGCATTCCCTGAATTCCAAGGTCATGCGTGTATGTATAACCGCTTCCCTCTGCAGGATCTGTCAAATGAATGACTGCAACCTTAATCTCATCCTTTGGTATTCCGACAGAAACCACATTGGTTTCCTTTCCATTATTTTCTTCTGCATTTGATGCATTCTGATAACCCTTATTGGTTGCATAATCATCTAATTCAATGTTCTTACTGCATCCTGACATGGCAATTACTGTAAGCAATGCTGTCATGATTGCCAATAATCTCTTATATTTCCTCATATCTCCTCCTAATTATGTTCTATTTTGTATATTGTTTTATTATATCAAATACTCCCATTTTCTTAATTTTTGCTGTCCAAATCAATCAAAAAAGAGGGCATTCCTTAAGCCATTTCATGACTTTTGGAATGTCCTCCTTATTCTTTACCCGGATAACCTGTATCCATCAATTCATCGGCAGGAACTGATTACATCATTCCGCCCATTCCGCCTGCGCCTGCTGGCATTGCAGGAGTATCTTCCTTGATGTTTGCCACAACGGATTCTGTTGTAAGCAATGTGGAAGCAACACTTGTCGCATTCTGAAGAGCACTTCTTGTAACCTTTGCAGGATCCAGAATACCAGCTTCTACCATGTTTACATACTCTTCTTTATAAGCATCAAAGCCAACTCCGGCTTCGGATTCACGTACCTTGTTAATGATGACGCTTCCTTCCAGTCCGGCATTTGCTGCAATGTGATATAACGGAGCTTCCAGTGCCTTTAAGATAATCTGTGCACCAGTCTTCTCATCACCTTCCAGTTCTGCTGCAAGCTTTGCGACCTTCTTGGATGCATGGATATATGCAGAACCACCACCTGAGATAATACCTTCTTCCACAGCTGCCTTTGTTGCTGCAAGAGCATCTTCCAGACGAAGCTTTGCTTCCTTCATTTCTGGTTCTGTTGCTGCACCGACACGAATAACTGCAACACCACCGGAAAGTTTTGCAAGTCTTTCCTGAAGTTTTTCCTTGTCAAAATCAGATGTCGTTTCAGCAAGCTGGTTCTTAATCATTGCGATTCTTGCATCAATATCTTCTCTTGCGCCCTCACCGTCAACGATAATCGTATTTTCCTTCTGAACCTTTACCGACTTTGCACGGCCAAGCTGTTCTAATGTTGTCTCCTTAAGGTCAAGACCAAGTTCTTCTGAAATCACTTCGCCGCCTGTAAGGATTGCGATATCCTTTAACATTTCCTTTCTTCTGTCACCATAGCCCGGAGCCTTAACAGCAACAACCTTAAAGGTACCTCTTAAGCTGTTAACAATTAATGTGGTAAGAGCTTCACCTTCCACGTCTTCCGCAATAATAAGAAGCTTCTGTCCAGACTGTACAATCTGTTCAAGAATTGGAAGAATCTCCTGGATATTGGAAATCTTCTTATCAGTAATTAAAATATATGGATTTTCAAGAACTGCTTCCATCTTATCCATGTCTGTTGCCATGTATGCAGAGATATATCCTCTGTCAAACTGCATACCTTCCACAAGATCAAGCTCTGTCTTCATGGTCTTGGATTCTTCAATGGTAATAACACCATCATTGGAAACCTTCTCCATTGCATCAGCAACTAACTGTCCTACTTCATCATCACCTGCAGAAATGGATGCAACTCTTGCAATATGCTCCTTACCTTTAATTGGTGAACTCATTTCCTTAATTGCCTCAACAGCGCATTCTGTTGCCTTCTTCATTCCCTTTCTTAAAACGATTGGGTTGGCACCTGCTGCCAGGTTCTTCATTCCTTCATGAATCATGGACTGTGCAAGAACAGTTGCTGTTGTTGTACCATCACCTGCAACATCATTTGTCTTGGTTGCTACTTCCTTAACAAGCTGTGCACCCATGTTCTCAAATGCATCTTCCAGTTCAATTTCCTTTGCAATCGTCACACCGTCGTTTGTAATAAGCGGAGCACCGAATGACTTATCCAGTACTACGTTTCTTCCCTTTGGTCCAAGCGTTACCCTTACGGTATCTGCCAGCTTATTTACACCTGCTTCAAGCGCTGCTCTTGCTTCTGCGCCATATTTAATTTCCTTTGCCATTGTTTTTTCCTCCAAATTTGATATGATTCTGTTGCGAAACCGCAAGCGGTTTCGGCGGGATCGAATTATCTCCGATAATTCGAACGGCTTTTTTCAGCTTTCTTCTATTTTACGTTTTCCAGCGAAACCGCAAGCGGTTTCGGCCTACTCAACAACTGCAAGAATATCATTCTGTTTAACTACAATGTATTCTTCCTCTTCTAATTTTACTTCTGTTCCTGCGTATTTTGAAAAGATTACTTTATCTCCAACCTTAACCTGCATGGTTACTTCCTTACCATCAACAACACCACCCGGTCCTACTGCAATAACTTCTGCCTGCTGAGGCTTTTCTTTTGCCTGACCTGGTAATACAATGCCTGATTTTGTGGTTTCTTCTGCAACTAACTGTTTTAAAACAACTCTGTCTCCTAATGGTACTAACTTCATGATGTATTCCTCCTTATGAAAATCCATTTTGTTGTTTTCTTTTTTGTTAGCACTCATTTGATTTGAGTGCTAATTACCAATCCATATATTATCTACTTTATCTTTCCAATGCAACTCATTATTTTTCTCTATTTTTTATACTTTTCTCTTTATATCTCTTTTTATCTTTCTTTATCTCACTTTTTCTCTACTTTTTCAATATTTATCCTTTTTTTGAATGTTTTAATGATTTTCTGTTAAAAATCGTTAAAAATAAAATTTCTTCTTTTATTTTAGTACAATCCGTATTACAATAGAACCAGAAATATTAGCTAATTAAAGCAGAAACGGAGGCTACTATGGCAAAAAACAATATTAGCAAGATTATAGGCGGCGTTGCAGTAATCGGAGCCGGAGTCGCTCTCGGTCTCGCCATATACAACAGGCTTGATACCATCAAACGCGAATTAAATGATGATGAATTTGAAGATGACATGACCGACGAGGAAATGGATGATTCCGATGAAGCATCTTATGTTACACTCAATACGGTTTTAGACACAGAAGCTGACGAAAGCACTGAAGCTGATGATGCGGATGAAAATGAGACAACGGATGATAATGACAGCGAATCTTCTACAGAATCATAAACTACTTACAACATAACAGCATGGCGGGACAATCCTGTTCCGCCATGTTTTTTATGAAAGCTGAACGCTTATTCTTCGATTTCCCATGCACTCTTTAACAGGCCAATTCCTTCCCGAATGGCAGTTTCCTCAATATTAGCATATCCCAGAAGAACCGTATGGGATTCCTTCTTTGTATTTCCAATGTCATTTTCTGATAAAGGATAAACCCTGACCCCTTTTTTCGCCGCGCGCTCTACCAGTTCCTTTTCCAACATCCCGGATTTCGATTTTAACAGGACATGAATGCCCGCATTCTCACCGGTAATCCAGAAATCCTTACCAAATGGTTCCAGACATTCCAGAAGCACATCGTGACGTGCCTTATATAATGCACGCATTTTATTCAGATGTTTCTCATAATGCCCGCTTTCCATAAAATCCTTCACCACGGTCTGGTCAATCCGCGATACCGTACAGGAATAAAAACCGATTCTCTCCCGATAGGATTTCATCAGCTCATCCGGCAGTACCATGTAACTCATTCGGATGGCAGGTGCTATGGACTTTGAAAAAGTACCAATATAAACGACCTTCTGGTATTTATCAAATCCGCATAATGCAGGAATCGGCTTTCCCTTATAACGAAACTCACTATCATAATCATCTTCTATGATATACCGTTCAGGCATGGAATATGCCCAGTTTAAAAGTTCCATCCGCCTTTTAATGGGCATGACGATACCAAGCGGATACTGATGCGATGGCATGACATATGCAATATTGGCACCGGATTGTTCCAGACATTTTACATTCATTCCATTGCGATCCTGCTCCACGATAGTTACCTCTTCCCCTAGACTTCTTAAAATACGGTAAGTCTGTTTATATGTGGGATTTTCCATGGCAAATCGCTTTTTGCCGACAATTAACTGATTTAACAGCATCAGTAAATATTCATTTCCTGCACCAATAATGATATCAGCAGCAGAGTTCAAAAACTGTACGAACTTGG
>CAMEUH010000153.1 GCA_945938055.1 uncultured Eubacteriaceae bacterium
TATTGTGTTAGAAAACCACAATTCGCAACTCACATACCGCCCGGGGATAGGGAACACCCACCCTGTCGTCGTCATCCCGGATATCCGTCCCATACACTACTCCCCAACTTACATAAATATCATATTCGTTTTCAAGATTTTTAATAAAAGTGCTTGCAAAATCGAACAAATGTTTGTATAATATAGTCATGAGTGAAGTGATGGTTGGTTATACAACGGAGGAAAAATTAGAAATTCTGGCAGATGCTGCGAAATATGACGTGGCCTGTACCTCAAGCGGCGTGGACCGGAAGGGAAAGAAAGGAGCTCTGGGAAACAGCAAGGCTTGTGGTATATGTCATAGCTTTGCGGCAGATGGAAGATGCATTTCGTTATTAAAAGTACTTCTTACAAATCATTGTGTCTATGATTGCAAATACTGTCTGAACAGAAAATCCAATGATGTGAGGAGAGCTGCATTTGAGCCGGATGAATTATGTCAGCTTGTAGTGGAATTTTATAAGAGAAATTATATCGAAGGATTGTTTCTTAGTTCGGGGGTCATGAAGAATCCGGCATTTACCATGGAGAAGATGTGCGAAGTACTTTCTCTGCTTCGTGGAAAGTACCGGTTTAACGGATATATTCATGTGAAGACGATTCCGGGAGCACCGGATGAACTGATTGCGAAGGCAGGATATCTTGCTGACAGAATGAGTGTGAATCTGGAAATGCCAACAGCAGAGAGCCTTGGAAAGCTTGCACCGAATAAGAATTTTAAGACGATTCTTGACCCAATGGAAAAGATTAGTGGGACGATTGCACAACACCGTCTGGCAATCGGTAAGGATGCAAGAATGGAACGAAGTACAATTAACAGGTATCTTGGCAACAGTATTTTCCATGAACCGGGACAGATTGAAACATCCGGTGGTAATTTGCCTCGTGCATTGGAAGATAACACTTCGAAGAAGAATTATCTTTCGGTGACCGGTGAGGATAAGAAACTGCTTCGGCCCTTTGCACCGGCAGGTCAGAGCACGCAGATGATCATCGGGGCATCCGGTGAGAGTGACCTTGTCCTGATGCGGACTACACAGAAATTGTATCAGAATTATGATTTGAAGAGGGTGTTCTTTTCAGCATATGTTCCCATTAATGAAGATTCTGAACTTCCGGCACTTGGAACGGCGCCACCGCTTCTCAGGGAGCATAGATTATATCAGGCAGACTGGCTGCTTCGATATTATGGTTTTCGGGCAGAGGAACTTTTGTCAGAGCAGAGACCGAATTTTAATGAGCAATTAGATCCAAAGTGTGACTGGGCGTTAAGGCATCTGGAATTATTTCCGGTGGAAGTACAGAAGGCGTCTTATGAGATGCTTTTAAGAATTCCGGGAGTGGGACCGAAATCTGCCCAGCGGATTGTGAATGCCAGGAGATATGGAAAAATTGATTTCGTACATCTAAAGAAGATGGGAGTTGTTTTGAAACGGGCACATTATTTTATTACCTGTAATGGCCACATGATGTACAAGACTCCAATTGATGAGAATTATATCACCAGACAGATGATTTCGGTTAATGGAAGGGAGAATTGGCAGGTTAGTCATCAGAATGAACAGTACCATCAGATGTCGCTGTTTGAGATGGGTTAGCTGGATGTTCGTGTGTGAAAGAAAGGACTCGGAAAATGAAGATATTTGTATGCAAGAATCGATTTGAAGATATGATGAGTAGTATCTATGATGCCTGGTCCTGTGCATTAACCTGTGGTCATGATAACGTCTTTCTTATGTGTGGACCGGTTTTTCAGGAAAGTATTCTGGATGAATATATTTACGTGGAGGGTGACCGTGAAAAAGCAATCAAGGTAGTACGTTCAGTTTCAGGGAAAATGGGCGAGGAAGCAATGGAATTTATTAAATATGCCAGTCTTTCCTGTGAGGAGGATGCGCTGGATGCCATATACCGCTTTATGGTGCAGGGATTTAAGATTGGACGTGGAATTACGAGGGCATTAACGGAACCTGCGGTTGTAAGGCTTCTGGAGTTAAAGCGTAATGTAGGAAATGAGGCACATTCTTTTAGGGAATTTGTGCGATTTTCTTCCATTGACAATCAGGTTTATGTGTCACATATTGAGCCGAAGAATAATATTCTGGAATTGGTTGGAATGCATTTTGCAGACCGTATGCCGTCGGAACATTTTATGATTGTGGATGATGGAAGGAAGCTGGCAATCGTACATCCTAAGGATAGTGAGAGTTTTTTTCGACATCTGACAGATGAGGAATTGAATACTCTTCTTAGAACAGATGCGGTCAGAGATGAATATAGCAGCATGTGGAAGACTTTTTTTAATACCATAGCGATTCGGGAACGTGAAAATAGAAAGTGCCAGCGTAACATGCTTCCGATATGGATGAGAAAGCATATGATTGAATTCATGGATTAGGGCAAACTCAAGGAAAGAACGGGTTGACACCTTGGGGATATGGTGATATATTATAAGAAATCAATATTAAGTAGAGGTTGCGTTTGTTTAAGAGTAGGTTGTGATTTGTGGCAGGCACAGATAATTGCAGGTGAAAGGGAACGACGCCGAAGCGGCAGATTGCCTGAAAGTCTGCATGCTGGGCATATGGTGAAGAATCATGTGACTGTCATCGTAAGATGGGGAGCTACTTGAAGAATATATCGCTTTTTTGTGCATTCTTTGAGTTAACCCTGTGGTTAGCTTTTTTTACTTTAAGGGAGTGGATGGAAGAAACAGTAAATTGCTGGAATATCCGGTTCCAATTGATTGAATTTATTTAAGGAGGACTTTTTCAATGGCAATTTTTAAGGGAGCAGGTGTTGCAATCGTTACACCAATGACAGAGACAGGAGCGGTAAATTACGATAAGCTGGCGGAAATCATTGATTATCAGATTGAAAATCAAACAGATAGTATTGTAATCTGCGGTACAACCGGTGAGGCTTCCACACTGACACATGAAGAACATCTGGAAGCAATTCGTTTTACCGTAGAAAAGGTAAATAAGCGGATTCCGGTTATTGCAGGAACCGGTTCCAACTGTACGGAAACGGCAATTTATCTTTCAACTGAGGCCGAAAAGAGCGGAGCAGACGGACTGTTAATTGTTACTCCGTATTACAACAAGGCGACACAGGCAGGATTGATTGAGCATTATACCATGATTGCAAAGTCGGTTGATTTACCAATTATTATGTACAATGTTCCGGGACGTACCGGATGTAATATTTTACCGCAGACAGCCGTAACGCTTGCTAAGAATGTAGAAAACATTGTTGGTATCAAGGAAGCAACCGGTAACATTTCCCAGTGTGCAAAGCTTATGTCACTGGCAGAAGGATGTATTGACATGTATTCCGGCAATGATGATCAGATTGTGCCAATCATGTCACTTGGCGGATGTGGAGTTATTTCCGTATTATCTAATATTGCACCGAAGAATACCCATGATATTGTTGCAAAATATCTTGAGGGGGATGTGGCAGGAAGCTTAAAGCTTCAGTTAGAGGCAATTGAACTGATTGATGCATTGTTCTGTGAGGTCAATCCGATTCCGGTTAAGCATGCCATGAATCTCATGGGAATGGAAGTGGGACCATTAAGAAGACCATTATCACCAATGGAACCTGCTAATCTGGAAAAGTTAAAGAATGCAATGAAAAACTACGGCTTATTATAAGAAACGGTTCGGCAGACAGTGCCGGAAAAGAACGGATAAATTGGGAGGTACATAATGGTTCGAATTATAATGCACGGCTGTAATGGTAAAATGGGTCAGGTAATTACCGGACTTGTGGCAAAGGATGGGGAAGCAGAAATTGTTGCAGGAATTGATCCGTATGATGATGGTCATAATGCATATCCGGTATTTTCTTCCTTTCATGATTGTATCGTAAAGGCAGATGTCATCATTGACTTTGCAACTGCCAAGGCTGTGGATGGGTTATTGGAATATTGTAAGAAAAATAATGTTCCTGCGGTCATCTGTACAACAGGACTTTCTGAGGAACAGATTGAGAAAATTCATGAAACATGTAAGGAAGTGGCTATTCTAAAGTCTGCGAACATGTCTTTGGGAATTAATACGCTGTTTAAACTGTTAAAGCAGGCAACTGCCATTCTGGCACCGGCAAATTTTGACATGGAGATTGTGGAAAAGCACCATAACCAGAAGCTGGATGCCCCAAGCGGAACAGCACTTGCACTTGCTGATTCCATGAAGGAAGCATTGGATGACAGCTATTATTACAAATATGACCGCTCACAGGAGCGGGCAAAGCGTGACCCGAAGGAAATCGGCATTAGTGCAGTACGCGGTGGTACCATTGTTGGTGAGCATGAAGTATTTTTCTGTGGCGAGGATGAGGTCATTGAGTTTAAGCATACAGCATATTCAAAGTCCATTTTTGCCAAAGGCGCCATTGAAGCTGCTAAGTTCCTTGCAGGAAAGCCGGCTGGCATGTATGACATGAGTGATGTAATTGGATAAAAATTTAAAATAACATATAGGAGGCAAAAAACATGGAATTAAAGGGTTCAAAAACAGAAGCAAATTTACGTACTGCATTTGCAGGAGAAAGTCAGGCAAGAAATAAGTATACCTATTTCGCATCCGTTGCCAAGAAGGAAGGATATGAGCAGATTGCAGCTATTTTCTTAAAGACGGCAGAGAATGAAAAAGAACATGCGAAAATGTGGTTCAAGGCATTAGGAGAGCTTGGTAATACGGTTGCAAATTTAAATGCGGCTGCAGATGGCGAAAACTATGAGTGGACAGACATGTATGCACAGTTTGCCAAGGAAGCAGAAGAAGAAGGATTCACAGAGCTTGCTGCCAGATTTAAGATGGTAGGTGAGATTGAAAAGGCTCATGAAGAACGTTACAGAGCATTATTAAAGAATGTGGAAATGCAGCAGGTATTTGAAAAGGGTGAAATGACCATGTGGGAATGCCGTAACTGTGGACATCTGGTAATGGGTAAGAAAGCACCGGAGGTTTGTCCGGTATGTGCGCATCCACAGAGTTTCTTTGAGGTAAGAAGCGAGAATTACTAAGAGAAAGTGTGCGTAATAATGCACAATTTTTTCCGGCAGGACATACTGCAAAATAAACAAAAATGATTTGCCGTCAGGGATTTTTCTTACGAAATGAACAATTTTGTGTTAAGATAATAAAAAGAGAAAAAATCGTAAGAAAATGGATATTGGCACAAATCTCATGTGAAGCGTCTGCTCATTGTAGGTTGGGCAGGCGTTTTCTTTATGGGAGGTTTGGTTATGTTTGGGGTTGGAGATTATATAGTATATGGTAATAGCGGAATCTGTATGGTTAGGGATATCTCAAAAATTGACATACCAGGTGCACCAAGTGATAGAACTTATTACCTTTTGTCACCGGTTGGTGCAAAGGAGAGTAAGATTTATTCTCCGGTAGACAATACCAAGGTCATCATGAGACGGGTAATGAGTGAAAAAGAGGCGGTGGAACTTTTGGCAAAAATTCCGGATATTCCGGAATTGCCAGCCGGAAATGATAAATTAATGGAATTGAAGTATAAAGAAGTCATTTCCTCATGTGATTTATTGCAGTTTATCAGTTTGATAAAAACCATTCGTAAAAAGAAAAATCAGCGTTTGATGGAGGGAAAGAAAATCACTACAACGGACGAACGATATCTGAAAAAAGCAGAAGAGAGTTTGTTTGATGAACTGGCGATTGCATTGGGAAAAGACAGGGATGAACTGGAAAAAATGATGAAATTAATGTAAAAAAGCCTTTTTCATCACAGAAAGCCGGACTTTGAAGATGACACTCAGAGGGAGAAAGAATAACGGGAAAGGGTGAAAATGATGCTGAAATATTTGAAAAAATACTGGATATTTGCAATTCTGGCACCACTTTTCATGTGTGGTGAGGTGTTCATGGATTTGTTACAGCCAAGACTCATGAGTACCATTGTAGATGAAGGTGTGCTGGGACTTTCTAATCATAATGTGGGAGATTTGAATCTTGTGATTTCAACGGGAGTGAAGATGATTTTCTTTGTGGCGATTGGTGGTTTCTGTGGCGTGATGTCCGGTGTGTTTGCCAA
>CAMEUH010000154.1 GCA_945938055.1 uncultured Eubacteriaceae bacterium
ACAATGGGAGATTTTCACTGATTCACAAGGTCAACCTACTCCTTCACCAAATCAACCGCTACCACTTCATTATGCTGTGCCAGTAAAATTGCATTGGACAAGCCAACATAACCTGTACCTGCAACCGCTATTTTCATTGTATTTACCTCCCAAGAAAGATTTTCAAGTATGGCGTGACAGAACGAATGACTGCAACATCCAGTCCAAAATTCTTACGAAGATAACGGAACCAGTCCTTAAAAGGAAGTCCCTTCTTCCCTTCCTTAAGCTTTAACCTTCTTCGTATGGACAGTTTCCGGTCCTGCCATGTTCCTTCTGTCGGATTATCATTACATTGTCCCACATATTCTTCAAACACATTTATTTTAACCCCAAGCCGCTTAATTGTAAATCCATAATCAAAATCACCCATGCTATGGGAATAGTGCGGATCTGTCGCTCCTGCCTTTAAAAACACATCCCTCGGTATCATGACACAATTTGCATTGAAGGTATCGCATTCCATTTCCGGCTCATCCGGCCCTATTGTACGTAATTTCAGGCTTTTCCTGCCCTGATACCGGATTCCTCCATAGCTTAAGGAACCGTCATCTGCCTGGGTAGCCCCCACCAGCACTCTTCTTTTATCATGGTCTTCTCCCAGTTTTTCTGCCATTTTATCCAGAACACCGGGATAAAAATTCACGTCATCATTAATCAGCACATAATAATCCGCATCCGTAACATGCTCTAATGCATATTGCATTCCCATGTGCATTCCGCCATTCCAGAACAATCCTCCCGTCCCGGTTAAAATATGGGCATTAACCGGCATCTGACGAATGGCATCTGCCGTTTTATCTGTGCTATTATCATCCACAATCACAAACTGTAAATCCAGTTTTTTATTTTCTTCTGCAATTGACCGGATACACGTTGTAGTCTTTTCCTTACGATTATAACAAGTTAAAATAATTACTGCTTTTTCCATTTCGCTACCTTATTCCCAATCTGATTCAACACAAAATCTTCTACCTTGCCAAAAATCTTTTTTCGTACTGCTTCCAGCACAGTTCCTGCCAGAAATGTTACCACCGATATCAGAAGCACCCAGATAATGTATCCCGGCATCCCAGAATCGGCCATCATTACGTACGGGGCAATTTCCGTTCGTATTGGCAATTTAATGACATCTTCCAGCACATAAACTGCAACCACGTTTGCCGACAACAGATTAATCAGACGGCTCTGTCCCTCAAACTGCTTAAACAAGAACAACAGCAAAACTGCCTGCACCATTGTAAAGATACTGTTATCCCTTGCAAAATAATTGGCCGTACTTCCACTGATCCGGTATAGAAATACATTTAAAAAGAAATTCACCAGAATCACACCGGCAAGAATGCTTCCAATTTTTGCCGGGGAACATTTTTCATCTTTATGATACATTCCGATGTAACGTCCAATCACGTACGAAAGAATCATGTTCACAATTCCCTTACCGCCGTCCCCTGTCTGATCAAACCCCACCAGGGTCGGCAATAGAAGAAATAACGCTCCAGCTGTAAGAATCAGTCTTTGAAACCGTTTTTTATCTATTTTCTCCAGATATTCGTTAATAAACGGACTTAAGATGCATAGGAAAAAATATGCCGTCAGAAACCAGTATCGATGTGAGGATACCGGAATCAGACATCCCAGCAAATCCTTTTTAGACGGCTGATACCCTGCCATGGGATTTAATGTCAGAAGAATCATGCCTGCAACCGACCAAAAAATCATCATAATATCCAGTTTTGCAAGCTTCTTCCATTTTAAACGAATTCCAAAATATCCGGATAACAGGACAAAACCGGTCACTCCGATATTTCCGATTACATTCAGAAAAATTCCAAGCTGCGTATTAAATTCACCTGTTCCGCTCCCAAAAGTATGCATGATAACAATCAGCATAATACATACAATGCGGTATGCTTCAAAATTTGACTTTCGTTCCATTAGCTTTCTCCCAGTCTTTTCATGAGTCGCGAACATGGCTGTTCCACACAGTGATACAGAAGAACTGCCGCCAGTACCGAACCTGTCACTGCAATGGCAAGAAATTTCATTCCGCCAATTCCCATGTAATCAATGATTTCCATCACCGGAAGATGTGCAAGATACAGACAAAAACTATATCTTCCGGCAATTTTGATTGCCTTTGCAATCCTCTGATTCGAAATCTTAAGGTCAATAAATACCACCATGATGATTCCGGCAAGAAGTCCCCACAACATCCGGTTATACAAATTGATTCCAATAAATCCAGTCAGCAGAAGTGTTGTTATTTTCAAATACGAAGAGATTTTCTCTTCCTTCCATGCATACCATGCACAAATCCCGATTGCAAACGTATTCAGGCTGTATATCGGATTATCACAGGCAAGCATTTCCGGATGTGAAATCGAAAACAACTCAAAGACATGTTCTGCAATCTTTGCCAGAAGAAAGGTAGCCGGAAGCATTCCCACCATGAATATCGCTGATTTTCTGAAATTATTTATTACTTTTTTTAACCATGGCGCAATCAGATAAAAAAACATAAAGCAACTGATAGTCCAAAGTCCCCACAAATTATTCCAGGATTGATAATCTGCGGAAGGCATCCATGTATTCAGACACAGAAAATAACGAAGCCATCCTATTTCCCCAAAAGAATCTGCCGGCATCTGTCCTAACCAGACATCCCATACCAGTATTCCCACAATCAAAATGGCATAATAGGCAGGAATAATTCTTGAAACCCTTTTTCGATAAAACTCCTTGAGCGATGGTGTACGATTTAAGGAATCAAAAATCAAAAAACCACTCATGACAAAGAAAATGCTGACACCATATCCGCCATTACTCAAAATATCACACACTATTCTCGGAAGCGTCGGTATAAATATGAATAAATGTATGGAGAAAACCATTAACGCCGCGCAGATACGCAGTATGTCAAATATTATCATTCTCCTTTTTCCCTCCTACAAAAATCGTTTTGGTACCTTTATCACCCGGACCAGCAATTCATTTAAAATAAGGCATCCAAACAACCCCACACAGAATCTTATCACAAAAAATCCACCCCAGTCCAAAAGCCATGTGAATTGCAGTTTTTCCAGCACACTAACCATTAAAGATATTATCGTCATGTGAAATGCCAGAATAATCAATGTATTCTGCCCCACATAAGACAATGCCCTGTTAATTTTGGAATACTTTTCCAGAAGAATGCTGATAGACAATACAATTACAGAGCCCAGCATTCCCAGTAAAAGATATAAGGTCATGGACCTTCCATAATCCTGAATCGCCATGTTTGCTGACCCATTTACATAATGAAGCCCGATAAACACAATAAGACTCAGAAGAGGTATTTCAAAATGTCTTTTCAAAACTTCATCAATCTTCCAGTTTCTAAGACACAATCCAAATAACATAAAAATGCATCCAAGAAGTGCCATTTCAAAACTCCACGGAAGATAGAACGGAAGATATCTGCACAAAAGCCAGGAAATCATTCCCAGCACCACGGAAGAAATTATAATCTTTTTTAAGTGAAACCGGTGCTTTAACACATAATAGATAATAATGTTAAAAATCACGGATGCTGCTGCCATTGCAGTCAGAAACCACAAGGGGCCGTTTCCAAAAACAAATCCCT
This sequence comes from uncultured Eubacteriaceae bacterium, assembly GCA_945938055.1. Classification (GTDB taxonomy): domain Bacteria; phylum Bacillota; class Clostridia; order Lachnospirales; family Lachnospiraceae; genus MGBC120314. The sequence continues at coordinate 3,668 of CAMEUH010000154.1, forward strand.
CCAGATTTTTTTCCAACGGCACATTTTTATAAAGCAGGGAAGAGGAATAGACAAAACCTCCCAATGCCCTTCCCGCTAGGCCCAGACTAAATTCATGAGATACAATCAGTTTGAGAAGATACTTTGCATATAATATCAGATTGTATATAAAATATGGAATCAAAAGTCTTTTTACACGCTTTTTGGAAGCCATCCCAAAGGGTTCTCTGTTACTTTTATCCATGTCATAAATATATCCCGACAACATAAAAAATAACGGTATATGAACAGAACCGCAAAACGGTACATAATCATGTTCTATATGTCCCATGATGACCAGCATGATGCCAAGCCCTTTTGCAATATCCACATAATCCAGTCTCTTTCCCATACACACCTCTTATCTGAATCTCATTTTCCCCTCCGTCATTCTGCCTTTACGACATATAACGGAATATTTCCTAATTTGGATGCCATCACAGAAAAGGTACTGTTAAAGCTTCCATACAGCTTATCCCCTGATGCCAGGCAAAGCATCTCCGTATAGGCATCCTGAATTCCCTGTTCGCTGTCACGCTGCAGGCATTTCTCTGAAAATGTCAGTATCCGTTCCCCAAAGATCTCTCTTAATTCTTCCTCTACTGACCGGTCGTCCGTCGCCAGATAAAAATAAGTTTCCGGCACCATTTCCAGTTCTTCTTTCATTTTATCCACAAAAAGCTCCAACGGACTGTTGGTTATGGATTCAATGTGATCTGTCCTCCTGATATGCACACCTACCAGTCTTTTTCCCTGTGCCTTTTCCAGGACATGTTCTTTCTTTTCTAAAATACACGGAACCGGCATAATAAACGAAAAAGCATCTTCTATCTCAAAAATATTCCAAAATGGATTGGTTGCCTTAATATAAACGGTTTTCTTTTGCTCTATCAGCTTTTTTACGCCATCTGTTCCCTGCTCAAGAAAAAGATTCATGACTTCGTCACACTCAAGAAACGCCTCTGCTTTTTTCTGGTATTTCTTTTTCACGTGCTGTCCACGAAGCTGCCCCCAGAAATCAAGTTTGTATCCATATTCTTTTACAGAAACTGTCTGTACCGTTTCAGGAAGTGTAAACAATTTCTCCATGGGAGCACCCAATACCGTTTCTTCCTTCCAGACCACACAAAGCTCCTGATTTAATTGTCTTGCGGCATGATAGGCACTCGCCAGCGCAATAAAGCGATTTCCCAATCCTGCACATGGTTCGATAATAATCATTCTGTCATCCTCTCATCCAACCGGCTGCTTTAATAATTTCCGCTTAATTCTTCCCAGTTTTCCCCGGGTTATCCAGTACCAGCGCACCAGCACTGCCTTCCATGCCGGCTTTTGCTTCTTATACATTCCTTCCATGTAAATCTTGTCTCCGCCAATAAAATGAAGACTATAGGTAGGAAGAAGGCTCTTGTCCGCTTTCTTTACATAACACGGAATTCCATTTTTGTATACAATCTTCTTAATGGTAGTAAGCCTGCTTACCACACATTCCCCGCGCAGATAATTCTCTTCACCGCTGATTGGTCCACTGAATACAAAACCATTCTCATCCGGAACAAGAAGATTCAGGACTGTTCCCTCCGGTTTTGTTTTCTGCCACAAATAGAATAATGTCATCTCACAAATTCCGCCGGGAATACGATATTTTTCATGTGCATCCCACTTTGGACGCAGGACATCTTCCATGTGATTTTCAAAAATATCCGTACAATAATCAAGAAAATCCGTTAACGCCTCCAGCTTAAAGTAAGAAAGCCCCACATTGGCCGCCCACCGCAGTTCATTCGGAATTTTTAAAGCTTCCATGTCCTGTGCTTTCGGAATTTCCATTGCCGCATCACAATTCAAAAACGGTTTATATGTGGAAAAATCAAGGTATACCAGAATATCACTATCCAGTACCACGCATTCTTTATAATCATTCCGTTTCAGATATTCTTCAAACAGAAAAAATCTCTTATAAATACTTAGAGACCATGCATACGGATATGATGACCAGTTCTTAAACACTTTGCAAAACTTCTCCAGCCGCTCATTCTTAAATTCATTTACATGATGCCACTCATTACACCATTCTTTATTTGCTTCATCTCCAATAAGTACTACCTTATCGTTATATTTACATGCCTGTTCAATACAATACCGAAGATATTCCTGGTTCTTCCTGCCACCAGTCTGCGGCTTTGCATTGGATTCATGATGAATCAGCACCGGCAATACTCTTTTTGCATCTGCCATGGATTCCTGCTCCTTATTTCCCTGTTACTTTTTACCGTTTCTACTTCCAGTAAGTTCCGCCTTCTACTGCCCCATGATTTTTCGGTGTCTCACAGTCAAGCGGATAATTCCAGTATTCCTTATACATTTTAACAATATTCGGTTCCAGTTCATCCCAGCGCTTTCCCTTAATTCCAAAGAAAAGCTG